>CAIMNN010000159.1 GCA_903842845.1 uncultured Acidobacteriaceae bacterium
TGAGCGGCCTTTGTTTAAAAAGTTAACGAACGAAAAATCTATTTGGATTTTTGTGCAGACGTCTTCGGCCCGAGCTTAAGGCTCGAGATGTCTTCCAAATAAACACCCGTAACGTGCGTGCCCGGCGTTGAACCGCGCGTCGACGTGAACGCCAGCCAGTGTCCATCCGGCGAAATGGATGGATAGCCGTCGAATGCGTCGTTGTAAGTAAGCCGCACTTGCTCGTCGCTGTTCACGTCGCCGAGGAAAACCTCGTAGTTTTTTGAATGCATATGGATTGACCCAATAAACGCCGCTGTTGGTCACAGTGTGAGAGGTGCCGGCGTACGGATTGCTGACCAGGTTAGGACGGTCGAGGTTTTCGCCGGTTCCGCTCCAGTCGCCTATCGCATCGAGCGAGAACGGCAGACCGCTGCGGAATGTGAACGTGGAGTCGGCGGTCCAACCATGCGTCAGCCACTTCGGTCCCCGAAAACCGGGCACTGCGTACTCAACAAATGCTGTGAAGTTGTGCCGCGCGTCAAAGTCACTGTTGCCGTAATCTGCGTTGGGATTGGTGCTGTCCTGCGGCGCGCCGCCGAAGCTCGAAACATCAAGCGAGTGCGCCCACGTATATTGCAATTGCGCAGTGGCGCCGTGCCAGTTAGCAACCCGCAACGAAGCCTGCAACGAGTTGTAGTTTGAGTTGGCGCGCGAGTGGATCTCGTCAATGACGCCGTAGCCCGGGTATGTGCAGATTCTGTGTGTTCGGATTGACGGCTATCGGCGAATAGACACCGTATTTATCACCGGGATTGTTTAGTACATCAAGCGCCGCGGCCTGGTATGCGGCTGATGGTTCGGTAACCTGCTGCGGCAGGCCGATGACAAAGCTCTGCCGCTCAAAGCTCGCTTCGAAAAATGTTTTGTCGTGAATGATCGGTCCGCCAATTGTTGCGCCGTATTGCTGATTGCGTATCTTCTGCTTGCCCGCACCGGTTGCGGCAAAAGGATTCTGCGCCGCAAAAAAATCATTGCGGTTTTAGTAGTAGAGCGAACCATGCAGAGTATTCGTGCCTGACTTCAATAGCAGATTGGCGATGCCGCCGGGATTGCGCCCGGCCTCGGCATTGCCCTGCGTGACGACCGAGAACTGCTCCACGCTGTCAAGCGGAAGCAGCACACCGGGCACGCCATAAACACCGCCCTGATTCACAGCCGATGTGTTGTTCCACAGATCGTTGTTGTCGGCGCCTTCGATCTGCCAGTTGATCTGAGTCGCCTGCGTACCGTCCACGGTGCCCAGAAAGCCGACCGTGTAGCCCGAGTATCCGGGAGTGAGCGCAAGAAGCTGTGTAAAGTCGCGGCCGTTGAGCGGAACACCTTCTACAGCGACTGAATCAAGCACCGAAGATTGCACGGTCGTCGAAGTGTCAACGCTGACCGGATTGGCGGTGACCACGATGGCTTCCTTGTTCCCAGTGATCACAAGCCGCGCAGTGAGCGTATAGATCGCACCAGCCTCCACAGGAATACGCTCCGTCACCGCGGGGCTAAAGCCATCTTTGCGAATGGTAACGGAGTATTGCCCAAGCGGAAGATCGGTGAACGAGAACTCACCAGCCTTCGATGAAAGCGTCGAGTAGCTCTGCCCAGTGGCAGTGTTCGTTGCAACCACCTCGGCTGCTGTAACCAGCGCGCCGCGTGGGTCCGACACCGAACCGTGAATGCCGCCGCGAAAAGTTTGCGCGCTGGCGCTGAGGTAAAAACTAATGATCGCTGCGAGAAAAATGTACCCAAGAAATTTTGTGAACAACTTCATACTGTCCTCCAGAAAATGATGCAAATGTTACGTGCAAAAAAATCGGCCTGTGAATTTATTCACAGGCCGCCAGCAAACGAGTGCACTTAGGGGGTACAACATCTATACAAGCCACCTGTTGCGCACACGAGTCCGCGACCCCGGCGACAACAACACATGGCTATCGAGAAATTAAATTTCATGTCATTCATCCTTTGTTTGAAAACTGTTTTGGTGCGTCGGTTTATTTACGCTGCTCCAGTTTGACCTGCACCTTGAGCGGCTTCCCGTCGCGCAAAACCGTCACATCCACAACTTCGCCGACCTTGCTGCGTTGCAGCGCGTCGGTGAAATCATAAAGATTCTTGATGGCATTGCCGCGGAACTCAATCAGAATATCGCCGCCCTTCAGTCCAGCCTTGTCGGCAGGTGAGCCGGGTTTGACATCAGAAAATTTGACGCCAGTCGCTATCTCGCCAAAATCCGGGATGGAGCCAAAGTAGACGCCGTAGCCGTTGCCCGAGCTGCCGCGCGTGTTGTGCTCCTCTTTTACAACCTGGAACGCCGGTCGTTCGCCCTCATCAATGGCCAGTGCGGTATCGGCGACAACGTCCACAACGCGCACTGCCTCTCCCGAATTGATCTTATCCCAAGTATCGGAAGGTTTGTGATAATCCGCGTGCAGTCCTGAGAAGAAAAAGAGCACGGGAATCTTCGCCGGCAAAAACGACGTGTGGTCGCTTGACGAGTATCCGCTCTGTGAGTACTCGATCTTCAACTTGATCTGCTCGTTCGCTGAATCCACATCTTCCTTCAGTCCGGTACCGGTGCCCACGCCGCCGACGTACAAAGTGTTTTTCTGAAGCCGTCCAATCATGTCCATGTTGAGCATGGCCACGGCCTTGTCGAGCGGCAGCGTCGGATCCTTCACCCAGGCCGCTGAACCAAGCAGTCCAAGCTCTTCGCCGGCGAATGAGATGAAAAGAATTCCGCGCGGCAATTGCCCTTTCAGCGGAGACAGAATGCGCGCCAGTTCCAGCAATCCCGCTGTGCCCGAGCCATTGTCGTCAGCGCCGGGATGAAACTGCCCGATCAACGATGGCGCAAGCGAGCCGTACTCGCCGCGACCAAGATGATCGTAATGCGCGCCAAGAATAATGTACTCGTCGCTCTTGCCCGGCAGATAAGCAACAACGTTGTTGATCAACGCCGTCTTCTTCAGCACGCCCGCTGCAAGGTCTATCTTGAACTCCTGCGGAAATAAAAACGATGACGGCGCTTTCTTGCTCTCAATCTTTTGCTGCGCATCAGCCAGTGTCGCGTCGGCAGCCTTGAACCAATCTTCGGCAAGCGTGTTCTTCGCCTGCACAAAAACAATCCCCACATCTTCCGGTCCACTCACACTGCCGAAGCGCGGCAGCAGATCCTCTTCGCCATCGCCCAGCTTGCCGTTCAGCAGGATGATCGCGATTGCGCCGTGATTGCGCGCATTGATGGCTTTGGTTATAAGTTGCGCATGGCGGCTGGGTCCGGCGTTGTTGGCTTCAAAGCTTGCCGGCTCGCCGCGCAGAACAACAACTATCTTGCCTTTCACTTCAATGCCCGCGTAGTCATCGTACTGATGCTCTTCCGCGGTGATGCCGTATCCGACAAACGCGACGTTCGCCTTCACCTGGCCGCTGGCTGAAAAACTGAAGGGTACATACTCCTCCTTCAGCTTCGCCTGCTGCGTTTTGCCCTTGAGCTCGACTGCAAGCGCATTCGCGCCTTGGAGCTCTGCCCCCGTTATAACTATGAATGGCTGTAGATAACCATTCGCTCCCTTCGGTTCAAGTCCCAGCGAACTGTACCGCTCCACCAGGATCTCCTGCGCTTTCTTTAATCCATTCGAACCGTTGCCCCGGCCTTCCTTATCAGGCGTGGTCAAGGTTTGAATATCGCTGATGTAGCGCTTCGCATCCGCATGCTCATGCGTTTGTGCTACGGATTCGACAGTCGCAAACAAGGCCACGGCGGCAATCAAATGCAAGCCGACATTGAGATGCCTCTTTACCGCTCTGAGTTGTTGCACATTTTTATTTGCAAATAACATTGCTTTTCCGATCATTGCAATTCTTGTTGGAGCACCGGGCGGGAATTGAACCCGCGAATACTGGTTTTGCAGACCAGCGCGTTAGCCACTTCGCCACCGGTGCCCATTCGCTTATCTCCACGCCTGCTCCAGGTTGCCGCTGGATCAATCACGGAAATAAAGCACAAAAGTAAAAACCCACCTCGCTGGTGCGGGTGGGCGACTGACGACTGAAACAAAAAACTGCTATCAGACTGAGACGCATTCCCGCACACGGCTGTATTCGCAACAGCACATACAACACATGACGGCAATGGTGTAATTCGTCTTCATTCGTCTCGTTCCAGATTGATGGAAATCAATCAACTGTTATTTGTGAAAATAATACGGAACAGGATTTATGTCAAGCAGCATATTTAAAAACCTGATACCCGGCGGCGGTAAGAGATGAAGATGAGAGAATTTACTGTAGGGGCTGTTGTGACTGCCTTCCATATATACGCTCCAGTGAGACCGTCAAAATGAGTAGTGAGCCGAACGAATCCGAAACCACCAACGGCCTGCAAACCGTGCATCCCTCCTCCTTCAAGGTCGGTTCATGGAAGTCGGCAGATCCGGAGCAGGAACGCGCATTCATCGGCTATTATCTGCCGCGTTTGCGGATGTTGATGCTTGCACGGCTTGAGGCGCACGCGGATGTGGATGCCCAGGTGCAGCAGGTACTGCTCGATTCTCTGCGCGCACTCAGAAAAGGCCAACTGCGGATTGCCGACAAGCTGACTCATTTTGTGCTCGGCATAGCGCGTATTCATTTGAACCAGCACAATCACCTTGAGAAAAGCACCGACACTGGCGCAAAGCCGGTTGGTGAACTGCCGGAGTTGAGTCAGGCCAAAGCCAAGGCCGAGGAGACCCGGCAAATGGGAATGGCGGAGAAGGCCATTCAGTGCCTGGACCCGGTCGACCTCCAGATACTTACACTCACATTGGTCGAAGGCGTGAAGTCGGTCAATCTTGCCAGAAGGTTGAGCTTGAGCCCGGACACCGTGCGGCAGCGCAAGCTGCGTGCAGCCAAACGTATCGAAGAATCGTTCAGCGCTCAATTGGAAGAAGCGGCGGAGCAGACCCCGACAGACGAAAAGCCGCGCGCATGCAATGGCGAGCCTGCGCAGGAGCTTGGTCTGGCGTATCTTGAAGGCGTCTTGCGTGGCGACGACCTGGAGCGTTTTGAGGACCATACATTTGATTGCGCTCTGTGCCATAAAGAAGTTAGCTCGCTCATCGCTGTGCGCGAGAAGCTTCGTCATCAGGCGGCACAGGCAGCAGTTACAAAGACTAAGTCAAAAAGCATTTGGCCTTTGCTGGCCGCGGCGGTCGTTCTGGTGCTGTTGTTGGTAGCGGCCTTCGTCGGCTGGCAGCGTCACTCGGCCAACGCCAATAAAGCAGGCGGAGAGTCGCCAGCCCAGGCATATCCGTTACCTTCAGAAGAGCATGCGCAGAGCGGTGCGGCGGCACTGGCACAAATGGCCGACCTTAGCTTGCCGGTCTACATTGCCCCTGCACCCACGAAAGAGAAGGTGAACCTGCATTTTCTTCGTGGCATGAATGCCTACAACAGCGGTGATTGCGACAAAGCCGACAAAGAACTGTCTCTGGTCCTTCCGCCCTCGCCCCACAGCAACACTGCAAATTTTTATGATGCCGTCTGCCTGCTGCATATGAGCAAGAGCGATGATGCCTTTGCCAAGTTGAGCCTGGTGATTGCCGAGGGTGAAACTCCCGAAAAAGAAAGCGCACTCTACGAACTGGCACAGGTGGAGCTGACGCGCAATCATCTGCCGCAAGCGCACAACGTTCTGGTGCAGATCATTGCACTCGATGGTGAGCACGAGGCGCGCGCGCGCGTTGAAGATGCAAAGTTGCTGCCACTCATCACACCGAAGAATTGATTCATTTGCGCCGATGATGAACAGGCAAAGTGCGGCAGAGTAGATATGTTACCGTTAGTTACGTCCCCTTTTTTGCTCGTACCATCGAACGCAAAAACGGGTGGAAAGGGGCTGACCAGCGCTCGAATGCCTGAAGAGAAAGAGCTCAATCCCGCGCCGCCAGCGCTTGAAAAGCGCCAGGGAATCCCTGCATGGCTTGAACGCGAAGAGATCTTTGTGCGCATCCTCTTGCGCGTCTGCGTCGGGCCGGTTGTGGCCATTGCTCCCTGGTCGCCAATCCTTTGGGATAGAAACCCCCTACTCCATTATTTTCCCCTCGTCGGCATTTGGGCCGCCAACGGCGCGGTGCGCGGCTTTGTCACCGGCCTCGGTCTCTTGAACCTCTGGTTCGCACTGCGCGATACCATCCACGGGCGGGGTGAGCATCCTCATGACTGACGAAAAAAATATCCTGCCGGAGCGCGCTCCGCTGGCCTATGAGAATAAAACCTTTCTTGATTCCGCCGACGGCCGCTTGATCCGCATCGTCTCCGAATACATGGAACCCCTGGCCCGCTTCCGCCACCAGATGATTCATGACACCGTTGTCTTCTTTGGCTCCGCCCGTTTCCGCAGCCGCTTTGAAGCTGACCACGAACTCGAGCTGCTTTCCAATACCGGCTCTACCCAACCGGCACCAAGCGAGCAACAGCCGGCAAGCGCCGTTCAGATCCAGACAGGCCAAGCAACCGAGCTCCAAAAGAACCTCGCCGTAGCAGCAGTCGAAATGGCCCGCTACTACGAAGACGCGCGCAGGCTCGCATATCTCGTGACCGAGTGGTCAACGAAGATTCCTTCCAAGCGACACCGCTTTGTCGTCACATCCGGCGGTGGCCCCGGCATCATGGAAGCGGCAAACCGCGGCGCGCACGAGGCCGGTGGCAAAACCATCGGGCTCAACATCCGTCTGCCATTCGAGCAGCATCCCAACCCGTACATCACTCCCGGCCTCAACTTTGAATTCCATTACTTCTTCATGCGCAAGCTGTGGTTCGCTTACATGGCCAAGGCGCTCGTCGTCTTCCCGGGCGGCTTCGGTACCCTGGACGAAATGTTTGAGATTCTCACCCTCGCGCAAACACACAAACTCGCCAAGAAAATAACCGTGGTACTCTACGGGCCAAAATACTGGAAGCAGATGATCAACTTCCAGGCATTTGTCGATTCCGGTGCAGTCGCGGCAGCAGACCTCGGACTTTTCGAATTTGCCGACACTCCCGAAGCCGCTTTCGAGATTCTGAAAAAGGGGCTCACCGAGAACCATCTCACTCCCGAAGCCGAAGCGCGCAAGGCCCATCCCGAGGCCGATATCTCCCCGCTGGCCGGCTTGTCGCTCGACGACATCCTCGGACCCGAGTTCGCGCAGACCAGGAAGTAATCCCTCCCAGCGCCTGAATAGAGTGCACGAATGTTGATGTATTAAAACCCGGAATTACGTCCATTCCTAAGCCCGCCAATTAATAAACACAACTAGGGTATGTTCAGCCTATAATTTCCCCACCTTGCAAAATGAACTCATTCGCTCTGCTGATGCCAATTAAAAGAATGCGGCACAATCGATTTCTGCTTATGCAATGCAGGAGGCTCTAAATGAATTTGAGGAGGTTTTTAATGAAATACAAAATGACAATCCTGAGTGCGACCGTTGTCTTGGCGCTCGTCTGCGTGACGGGCTGCTTCAGCCAGAAGAGTACTTCATCTGCGACAAAGCCAGCCGGCGCTTCGGCGCACCCAACCTACAGCGCCTGGACCAGCACTCGAACCGTTGATATCCAAGATCCCGGCTATGGCATGAAGGCTTACACACTTGCTGTGCCCACAGGATGGAAGTACGCAGGAATGATACTGCGTCCCGGTGGCTGTCATCCGCCATCGGTGCCTGCCTCCGGTCTCTCCTACACTGAGCAAAGCCCGGATGGCTTGACGGCTTTTGCCCAGCTCCCCGGCGTTTCATGGTCGTGGACCAGCAACGGTTCTAACGCGATGGGCGCAAAATGTCCATCCAACATCAACATCAACACCGCCGCCGGACTGCTTTTGAATATCGCCGTACCCAATCTCCACCCCAACGCAATCTCCGTCACGGTTGTGCCGCTGCCGCAACCAATGCAGGATTCAATTAAAGCCCAAAATCAGAAACTACAGTCAATGGCCACTTCCTTCGGGCGGCAATTTGCAGACGCTGCCAGGGTGGATGTGCAGTACGAGCTCAATGGTGTCGTGGAAGACGAGTCGCTGATCACTGTCATCGACTGCACTGATTCAAGCTTCCCAGCGATGCCTGGAGGCTTTGGGCGGCCGCAAACTCCCGGTTACACCAGGCGCTTTTGCGGCTCGCGTGGCACTCTTGTTACCCGCGCACCAAAAGGCCATTTGGACGAGGCCTTGAAAGCAAGAATCTTTCCGCAGATCAACGCGGAGTGGGATAACCGTGTCATCCACGATATGCAAGCCAATTTCCAGCAGTTTCAAGCCGCCAGCGATGCCCAATTCAAAGCCAATCTCAAGTACTATGCTGATCAGAATCAGCAAATGCTCAACCGCAACAAGGAATTCCAGGACAGCATGAGAGACAGCACCAACCGCGCTCTCCAAAACGACCGCAACAGACAAGCCGCCATGAGTGACTCCGCCCACCAGACAGCACTCTACTCCCTGGACCGCCAGAACTTCGTCAATCCCTCCACCGGTCAAAGGATAGAGGCCAGCAGCCAATTCAACCACCAGTGGATGTCATCGGATGGCAGCACCGTTATCCAAACGCAGGATCATTCCTACGATCCAAACGGCGCAGTCTACCCCGTAAGTCAAAGCTGGACCGAACTGGTGCCAACCAACTAGCTTAGCGATGCCGTATCCCAGCTCAGTTCCACAAGGTGGCTTTTTTGAAACAAAAAACGCCACCTTTCTTGCACAACTTGATGTGAGGGGCACGCAAATTGCCGTTACACACTCCAAAACCGTCACTTCAACAAAAAAGAAAAGACAGAAATGATTAATAATGCAATATCATAATTTGTAATAAACAGCCGTAAACTACTGAAAAATATAGAAACAGGGTTTACTAAGTTTATACAAATATGCACCTCGAACAGAATTGAAGGTGCATTCTTTTTGTCTTAACAGTCCTTTTATGCCTTCCCGGTGATACTTATAGAGTAAGAACAGACCTCAGACGTGAAAGGGTGTACATGTCCAAGATCTCGATCAACTATCTTTGGCGCGACAAAGAAGCTCCCCGTGAGTTCCAGACGGGTGTTTCGCTGCACAGCCATACGAACCAGTCACGTGAGACCCTGGATTTTCTTGCTAACTTTGGCAACCAGTACCCGTTCATGCGCCCACTGCTGACCCGCCTTGAGCAACGCAGCCAGGCCAATCACGGCATGAAGGTCAATTACTCCGCGGCATACTGGACGCCGCCGATGACTCCGCGTCTGGCCTTCGACCTGGAAAGCCGCCAGATTGAAAAGCTTGGCCTCAACGCGTTGGTCTCGCTCTCTGACCACGACGGCATCAAGGCGCCCATCATGCTGCGCTCCGTGCCCAGCGCGCGCCACATTCCCATCTCCGTTGAGTGGACCGCACCCTACTCCGAGCAGAGCTTCCACCTCGGCGTCCACAACCTGCCCAGCGAGCGTGCTACCGAGTGGATGAATACGCTCACCGAGTTCACGGCGAATCCGAACGACGACAGACTCTCCGAGATCCTTGCCGCGTTGAATGCTGAGCCTAATGTCCTGCTCATCTTCAACCATCCGCTGTGGGACCTCTACCTCGTCGGTCAGGAGCGCCACAATTTCCTGGTCAACGAGTTCCTCCAGAAGAACGGTCAGTTCTTCCACGCACTCGAACTCAACGGTCTGCGCCACTGGAACGAGAACCGCGCTGTGCGCCGCTTGGCCGAGCAGTGGAACATGCTTCTCATCTCCGGCGGCGACCGTCACGGTGTTGAGCCCAATGCCAACATCAACATGACCAACGCAACCAGCTTCAACGAGTTCGTGCATGAGATTCGCCACGAGCGCATCAGCAACGTCCTCTTCATGCCGCAGTACGCTGAGCCCTGGAAGCATCGCATTCTGCGTTCCGCCATCGATGCGGTGCGCGACTACCCGGAATTCCCGCAGGGTTCGCGCGTCTGGGATGAGCGCGTCTATCACCCCGATGCGAATGGCATTGACCGCCCGCTCTGCGAGCTTTGGCCGAGCGGCAAGGCGCCTTGGATCATGCGCTGGGGCATCGGCTTTGTGCAACTCCTCGGACGCAACCCATTCTCCGGCGGTCTGCGCGTGGCATGGAGCGAGAATCGCGAACTCCGCATGGCGCTGGGCGAACAGGAAGGCTGATTCATATAGAAACGTTGAACCATCTCAGATCCCCGCTCATTGCGAACGGGGATCTTTTTATTTCTGCGCCATTCCCGCTCCCATCAGCACCAGTGAGCGTTGCGCGAATGGCGAGTTGACAAGCGGCGGTATCCGCTCACCGACGAGTTGCCACTAGCGTCTGAACCTGTAAGGCTGAATGATGTACGTAGGGAGATTTCTCGAATGGGCCTCCATCTATTGAAGTCTTATGGCCAACTGGATAAAGTTGCAGTGATGAGCAAGCGTAATTCAACTTTGCGATTTTTGTTGGGCGCGGCACTTTTGCTGCTGGCATCCACGGGTTTGCGGGCTCAGGCTCCTGCGGCCGCGCTTAAAGCCTTTGAAAAAGACTCTGCCGCAACCGAGGCGCGCATCACCGAGGAGTTGCGCCAGCCAGCCCCGCTTGACCCGCGCTTCAAGCGCGGCGAAATGATGATCTCAGACCGCACACCCTCTGAGATGGCGACGCTCGACGGTGCCATGTTTCGCCACTGGCAGGGCGAGCTCTTCGTCCCCGGCGCAAAAGCGCAGGATTGTTTGCGGCTGATGAAAGATTTCAACAGCTACCCGCGCGTCTTTCATGGCCAGGTTGTGCGCTCAACAATTCAGTCGGCCAACGGCGACCACTACCAGATCACCATGCGCACGCGACAGGAGTACGGCATAACCGTCGTCATGGACACCAGTTTCGCCGTTGATTTCCGTAGCACAAATGCGCAACGGGGCATGAGCATCTCGCGTTCCACCGAAGTGCATGAGATTGAAGCGGCAGGAAAGAACAATGAGCACGCGCTCGACGCGGCCCACGATCATGGTTTTTTGTGGCGGCTCACCACCTACTGGACCTGGCGCGAGGAGAACGGTGGCCTGTACCTCCGCATTGAGACGCTCTCGCTCTCGCGCGGCATTCCTACTGTGCTGGGCTGGGCGTTTGGTCCCTTTGTTGAACGCGTCCCCCGCCAGTCGCTGGAGTTTACCCTCCGGCACGTCGAATCCGCCCTCAGCAAACAAAGAGGGAACTGAACATGCCCGCCGAATGTGAATTACCAGTTTTAACCTGACGTACAACTTCACATGAGGCTCTCATGTCTAATCTGTTAAAGATGCCAGCTACTCCCCCACGCGTCGCCTACTTCCCTGACTCGTTCCACGAGGTCAATGGCGTTGCGCATACAAGCCGCCATTTCCAGGCCTTTGCCAAGCGCCACGACCTGCCCTTCCTCTGCGTCCGCGCAGGTGAGCGCACTCCGCAGCTCCAGATCGAAGGCAACCTCTGGACCCTCGAACTCCCCCGAGGCATCCTCTCCTTTGCCCTTGAAAAGGACCTCCGCTTCGACCCCGGCTTCTTCCGCCACATCCCGTTCATCACTGAAACGCTCGAGCGCTTCCGTCCGGACCTCGTACACATCACCGGCCCCAGCGACAACGGCATTCTTGGCCTTTCCGTTGCCAAGGACCTCGGCCTGCCGCTCGCCGCAAGTTGGCACACCAACGTCCATGAGTACGCCGCGCGCCGTTCCAACTGGTTCACAAAATTTTTACCGCCTGAGACTGCGGTCGCAACCGAGCATCAGATCGAAGATGCGGCCATGGCCATCGCCGCAAAGTTCTACTCCATCGCCGAAGTTCTCTACGCGCCAAACCCGGAGCTCTGCGCACTGCTCGAACGGACAGCACATCGCAACTGTTATCTAATGCCGCGCGGTGTTGATACCGAGCTCTTCAGTCCTGCGCACCGCTTGCGCAAGCCGGTCGAAGAGGTTCAGTACCTCGGCTTCGTCGGCCGCCTCTCCGTCGAAAAGAACGTCACGCAACTCGCGGTGATTCACGACGAACTCCTCGCGCGCGGTATTCACAACTTCAAATTCCTCATCATCGGCCACGGCAACGAGGAAGAGTGGCTGCGCGCGCACATGACGCAGGTCGAGTTCACCGGCGTGCTCAAGGGCGCGGCACTCTCCGAGGCTTACGCCAACATGGACCTCTTCGTCTTCCCCTCGCACACCGACACCTTCGGCAACGTTGTGCTTGAAGCGCTCGCCAGCGGCGTGCCTGCCATCGTCAATCACGACGGCGGCCCGAAGACCATCGTCAAAGACGGCCTCACCGGACGCATCGTCGACGACTCCGAGTTCACCGGCGCTATCGCCGACATCCTCACCAACCCCGCGCGCCACGACTCAATGCGTATCGCCGCGCGCGAGTACTCGCTCACCATGAGCTGGGATTCAGTCTTCGAAGGCGTCTACTCCGCATACCAGGAATTGCCGCTGACCTGTTGAGCTTCACCTGCCTTACTGCGCATGAGCAGCCGCCGCCGCCAGGAACAGGTCAACGTTGCTCTTGTCCACAATCGACGTGCCTGTATCAATGAATCCCGGATAAGGCGCGAACGGGTCGGTGCTGTAGTCCTTGCCAAACTGCGCCGGTGGGTCGTGATAGATCTCGTCCAACGCCTTCAGCCCGACAAAGCCCATCGTGAAGGGCTTTTGAACTATCGTCGAGTCGATCGTTCCATCCTTGATCTCGTTCAACGTAGCGGGATTCACATCCCATGCCAGCACCACGCGGTTCTTGTCGCTCGTGCGCTTCACCGCGTCGGCTACCATCTTGCCTGATGCTGACTCCAGGCACACAAATGCATCGATCTTCTTCGCGCCGGAGAGTTCCAAAAACTGCTGCGTCTTGTCAAACGCTGCGTCGAGATTGCCCTTGATGTCCACGACTTCGACAACATTAATGCCGGGCCGCGACGCAAGAACATCCTTGAAGCCCTTGAGGCGTTCATCTGTGTTGGGCTGGCCCACGAGCGTGAAGAACACCACATTGCCCTTTGCTCCCAACTTTGAGATGAGCCGTTGCCCGCCCAGCCGACCGGCCTCCAGATTGTTGGTGCCGATGAAGTAGATTCTGTGGCTGCCCGCAGCATCGGAGTCGATGGTGATGACCGGAATGCCTGCGGCGATCGCTTCATTGATCTCCGGCGTTAGCACGGCGGCGTCCGCAGACGAAGTGAGAATACCCGCCGGCCTGGTAGCCACCGCCTTCTTCAACTCCTTGAGCTCGGCTTGCGGATCGTAGTTGTCAGGCCCTGCCACCTTGGCGGTAACTTTGTCTTGCGCCGCTGCCTTGTTGAAGCCTGCAATGGCAGTCTGCCAATAGTTCGTGGCCATGTTCGTGGTTATCAGGTAGTAAACCTCCTTGGCCGAATGTCTGTCTCCGCAACCCGGTATCAAAACCGTCGCAAGCGCGGCAACCGCGAGCATTATTCCTTTTCCTGCTTTCATGGCTCTCTCCTCATGCAGTTTAATTGTGGCGCAGTGATTATCATCGGGCGCACCATTACTGAAGCCGACGCGGACCGCTCAGCGCAAGCGCAAGCCCATCTCAAAATCCGGCGGAAGTATACTCCTGCACCAGTTGCATCGTCCATCTGGATAAAATGCGCGCCGCCACGCGCTCTTAGAAGGCGTCTATCCGGGCCAAAAAGTCTTGCCACTAAATAAAAAACCGGTGGGCGTTTAGCCCACCAGTTGCTTGATTGTTCATAAAAAATTACTTCGCAACCGACTTCGACCACGGCGGAACTATCCCGTTCATGCGCGCATAAGCAACCGCCTGCCCCATGTGTTCGTAATCGTGCAGTATCAGCCGCAGATACATCGCGTCGACCGTCGTATCCTTGCCCCAGACTTTTATCTTCCGGTCCAGGTCGCCCGGCTTCAACTGCGCGCGCGCAGCCTCAACCACCTCGAACGAGTGCTTCAGATAAGCAATCACCTCAGCCTTTTTGGTAATGCTCGTCTCGGTCGACTCTTTGAACTCTGGAACCTTCGTCCCATCTTGGCTCAAAATGTAGTAGTTGCCGATTGCTATGTGCATGTACACCTCGGCTATCGAACGCACGCCCGGCGCAGGCCGCCAGTTGAACTTCTCCTCAGGTGTGGCCTCAGCCAGTTGGATGAGCTGGCTCTTTACATGGTTCCATTCACCGTTGAAGCCCTGGAACGGTCCTTCCGATTGCGCGTGCAGGGGAGCGGCGCATAGCATGAGCGCGAAAGCAAAAATCAGTTTCTTCATTTGACCTCCTCCTTTCAGGAGAACGTCAGTATCCCATTTAGGCATGGGCTGTGAATACAACTAAAAAGTAAAATTACGACCAATCGTTGTCGTCGTTGGACTCGAGAACTATGGCCGCAACCTTTGCTCTTTTTGCCTTTGGTTTGGCTTCTACAGGCTGCAACTTTCGTGCCAGCGCCCACTTCAGCTCATCAATCCCCTCGCCGGTCACCGATGAAATTGCATGGAACTCGAGCTTCCGTTTCTTCGCATACGCCGCCAGCTTCTTCAGCTTCTCAGGGTTCGCCGAATCAATCTTAGTCGCTATCACGATCATCGGCTTTTCCATCAACTCGTGCCCAAATCCCTCAAGCTCTGCGTTGATCACCTTGAAATCTTCAACCGCGTCGGAGCGGTGTGTGCCATCCGACACATCCACCAAATGCGCCAGTAATCGCGTGCGCTCAATGTGACGCAAAAACTGAGTTCCCAATCCCGCGCCAAGATGCGCGCCTTCAATCAATCCCGGCAGATCTGCAACAACATAAGACTGCGTATCCGGCTCTTCGCCCACGCTCACAACGCCAAGGTTCGGCTCCAACGTAGTGAAAGGATAATCAGCAATCTTCGGCCGCGCCGCGCTGATGCGCGAGATCAACGTCGACTTGCCCGCATTCGGATAACCCACCAGCCCAACATCGGCCAGCAGCTTCTACTCCAGCCGCAGTTGAAACTCTTCGCCCGGCCGTCCCAGCTCATGCTCGCGCGGAGCCTGGTGCGTCGACGTCGCAAAATGCTGGTTGCCTCGCCCACCGCGTCCACCGCGCGCAATCACCACCATGTCGTCTGGCGTTGCAAAGTCGTGTATCAGCTCGCCCGTCTCCAGGTTGTAGACAACCGTCCCCACCGGAACCTGCAACGTCACCGATTTACCATCGGAGCCCGAGCAGTTCGAACCCATGCCGTGTTCGCCGCGCTCACCCTTATGCTCAGGATTAAATCGAAAATGCATCAGCGTATTGTGCCGCTGGCTGCTGATCATCACAACGTCGCCGCCACGACCGCCATCGCCGCCCGATGGGCCTCCGCGTGGCACAAACTTCTCGCGCCGGAACGCCATGCAGCCGTTGCCGCCGTCGCCGGCTTTGATCTTAATTTTTACTTCATCAATAAATCTCATTTGTTCTCTCGGCGCTGCGGCTCTGGTCAAAATGGGGGAACGCCGAATTGCGCAACTTCAACCTTTCTATTTTAAGCGTTCCGGGGTAAAATCGCTGCCAAGACCGGATTACAGGAATCCGGCGCTATGAATTAGTCGCACGTTTCCCCCCAGTATCTGCCACGCCGCAAGGGGCGCGCATGGCGGAAGTTCCTCAAACATTTCGAGTCGTATTGCTCTGTCTTTGCTGCGCACCGAGCATGATCACCATGTGCGCGCAAGAGTCAAATGGCGGATTAGCCGGCCGCCTCACCGACGACTACGCCCACCCACTCGGCAACACCCTCCTCGTCGCGCGCAATCTCACTACCGGCGTTGAAGCCCGCACCACAACCGAAGAAAACGGCGGCTACCACTTTAAAGCGCTCGCGCCCGGCGAATATCTGCTCGCCGCTGACTCCGCACAACTCGGCCACGGTGAGGTCGATGGCGTCCTCATCAACGGCGGCCACATGACGCGCGTCGTCGTCGCGCTGAAAATGACTCTGCCGCCTCCGCCGCACATCCCGGTCACACTCCACGACCTCACGCCGACAACAGTCGTCCTCAAGACCGAAGTCGCCAGTGAAGAACTGAAGACTCTGCCCGTCGCCTCGCGCAATTGGAGCAACTTTACACTTGAAACGCCGCGCGCAGCGCTGCCCACCGACAGCGGCGCATCAAAATCACTCGACGCAACCGGACAGAACCCCGGCGCTCACATCAACTCCACAGAGTTCCGCGCTGCCGGCGCATTGAGCGCGTCAATGGAAATCGACGGCATGAACATGACGCCAGGCTTCAAGAGTCGCGGCTGGGGCCGCAACAGCGGCGCGCCCATGGCCGAGGCAGCGCTTGAGCGCATGGAGGTCCAAGCCGGCAACGGCGAGATTGAATCCGGCTACGCTGCGACCGGCGAAATGAAAGCTCACTCAACCCGCGGCACAAATGGTCTTCACGGCCAGGCCTTTCTCTACGGCCGCGGAAATTTTTTCAACGCGCTTAACCCATTCACGCAAGAGCTGAAAGAAACTTCTCCCGCAACGTCAACCACCATCCCGGTCTTCACGCCCTTCAGCTATTCTCCCGACGACCTTGAGATCACCTGGGGCGCGGGCATCGGCGGCCACATCCGCAAAAACAAGCTCTTCTGGTTTGCCGCGCTCGATGGCTATCAGCGCAACAACCCCGCCGTTGCCAGTCTCCGCCACGAAGACCTTTTCTTCGCGCCCCCCGCCATCGACCAGATGGAACTCCTCGCCACGCAGCTCGGCGAAGTCGGCAACGCACTCGTGCAGGGAACCGCCGCATACTCGCCGCTGCTTGAAACTCTCAACTCACTCCTCGGTCCCACTCCGCGCTCGGCTCGTCAGTGGATCGGCTTCGCTCGAGTCGACTGGCAGCAATCCGAGCGCAATCACTGGACCGCCGAAGGCAACATCGCCCTCTGGAACGCGCCCGGCGGAGCACTCACCCGCACCAGCGAAACCTACGGCAATCACAGCTTCGGAAACAGCAAAGCCGACGAGCAGTGGGGCCTGCTGCGTTGGGAGCACTACCTCTCCGAAAATCTTCTCGCCGTAACCCAAGGCAGTTGGTCGCGTAACGTTCTGCATGAGTTGCCCAGCACCCCCTCCGCATTCGAGCAGCAGTTCCTCATCAATGCATGGGGCCGCCTGCCGGAGATCAACGTCGATTCGCGCTACGGCTTCAAGCTCGGCAGCGCGCCGCGTCTCGGCACCGGTGCTTACCCCGACGAGCGTCGCGTGCAGGCCAGCCAGCAACTCAACTGGGTCCACCACAACAATCTCATCAAGGCTGGCTTTGATTACGGCCACATTCAGGATGACGTCGGCGTGCTCATCAATCAGACCGGCACTTACAGCTACTCATCCGCTGAAGACTTCGCCTCCGACGCTTTGACGTTTTTGAAGTTCGGCCTCTCCGGCGAACTCAACCCCTACGACCAGCACAACTGCGACACCACGCGCACCATCCATCCCGGCGGCCTCGGTCTCGGCTATCTCCCCTGCTACTCGCATTACTCACAAACCATGGGCCCGTCGAACTGGAGCCTCAGCACAAATGACTGGGCCGCCTACATCACCGAGCAGTGGCAGTTCAAACATCACCTCACACTCTCCGCCGCCATCAGGTGGGAACGCCAAGAACTCCCGCCGCCCATCGCGCGCGTCGCCAACCCCGACCTGCCAGGAACAGGCATCATGCCTGCGCTCGGCAACAACTGGGGACCGCGCCTCAGCATGGCCTGGGCAACCGGCGGCAAGCACGCCCCGGTTCTGCGCATTGGCTATGGCATCTATTACGGACGCACCGAGAACGCGACGCTCGAAACCGTCTTGACCCACACCGGCTCACTCAACGGCGATCTAAATTTCTTTCTCCGCCCAACCGACAACCTCAACGGCGGCGGCGCGCCTCCATTCCCTTACGTCTTCGCCGGCGAACCGCTCAACGTCGTCAAACCCGGCGCAGTCAAGTTCGACCCCCACTTCAAAAATCCTGAAGTCCATCAAGGCCTCATCGCAATTGAACAAGCACTCCCCGGCAAAGTCATCATCACCGCAAGCGCCGCCATCAGCCTCGGCCGCCGTCTGCCCGTCTCCGTCGATACCAACATCGACCCCGCCGTCAACCCCGGCACCATCACCTTTGCAGTCTGCGAAAACTCACCCACCGGAACGCAGAACTCCTCCTGCGCAAACTATGGCCTCGGCCCCATCAAAGACCAGCTCATTCAGGGTCCGTTCTACGCATCGTGGCCCGCGGCTGCATGTCCCGCAGGCGCGCAAATTAATCTCGCCGGTCAATGCGGACGTTTGAATCCGAACTACCAGCAAATAACCAACGTTATCTCGAAAGCA
>CAIMNN010000160.1 GCA_903842845.1 uncultured Acidobacteriaceae bacterium
CTCTTCCGCCTTAGCGCCCAGCTTCTCCAGCGTGTGGATGTATATCTGCGGGTCGGGCTTGGCAATTCCCAGCTCGTAACTCCACGTGCAATGGTCAAAGTTGTTTACCCACTTGAAGGTCCGCAGCAAGCTCTCATGAACGTTGTCGCCCATGTTGGAGAGGATTGCGGTCTTTATCCCGGCCTTCTTCAGCGCCGCCTGCCACGCGATCATGCGCGGATTCTCGGTCGTCCAGTGCAGCGCGTCAAGCCGGTTCAACTCATCAACCGCGCCCTCCGGCAGCGCAAGCCCGGCGTCGGCGACAAACTTCTTCCAGAACGTGATTCCGCTCAACTTGCCTTCGTCATAGGCGTGCCGGTCACGCCAATAGCGCGGCTCAAACTGCTCGCGCGTAAGCCCGGTAATCTTGAGCATCTCGCCATAAGCCACAGCATCCGGCGCAGCCGTCAGCACCATTCCGTAATCGAAGATAACCGCGTTGATGGTCACATCACTCTCCTCCAACAGTTTAAATTGAAGAGAGCATGAAATTTTCCACGCGCACCAACTGGAACACCGAAGAGAGCGAGCTTGCACACGCTCTTGCAGCTCGTCGCGCGGCCGGCAAGCCAGTCTACGACCTCTCAAACGCCAATCCCACGCGCTGCGGATTCACTTACCCGCCTGACCTGCTCTCCGCGCTCACCAGCCCGTCAGCCCTCGAGTACGATCCCAACCCCTTAGGCCTGCTCACCGCACGCGCAGCCGTCGTCCGTTATTACGCCGAACACAGCGTCGCGCTCGACCCTGAGCAACTCGTCCTCACAACCAGCACCAGCGAGGCTTACAGTTATCTCTTTCAGTTGCTCTGCGACGCTGGCTCCGAGGTCCTCGTCCCGCAGCCAAGCTACCCGCTCTTCGACTTCCTCGCCACGCTCAGCGACATCCGCCTCACCACCGCGCCGCTTGTCTATGACCACGGCTGGCAGCTCGACCCGGAAGGCTTCCGCCGCGCCATCACATCGCACACACGCGCCATCGTCCTCGTCCATCCCAACAATCCCACCGGCCACTTCACCAAGCCCTGGGAAGCGGAGTTCATCGCCGCCCTCTGTCGCGAACACTCACTCGCGCTCATCGTCGACGAGGTCTTTCTCGACTTCGCCCTGAGCGGG
Source organism: uncultured Acidobacteriaceae bacterium (assembly GCA_903842845.1). Lineage (GTDB taxonomy): Bacteria > Acidobacteriota > Terriglobia > Terriglobales > Acidobacteriaceae > CAIMNN01. Next base: position 1,155 of record CAIMNN010000160.1, read on the forward strand.
GAAGCCGGTGCGAGCTTCGCCGCCGGCCTCACAGGCGTCAACTGCTTCACCGTCAGCGGCATCAGCAAGATCTGCGGCCTGCCGCAGATGAAAGCCGCGTGGATCGCCATCACCGGCCCCGACCGCGAAGCCTCAATCGCCCGCCTTGAGGTCATCGCCGACACATTCCTCTCCATGAACGCGCCGGTGCAAGCCGCGCTGCCAAACTGGCTCGGCAGCCGGCAGCCTATCCAGTTGCAGATACTTTCCCGCTTGCGGCGTAATCTGGCCACACTCGACCAGTTGCTCGCTGTCCAGCAGCTCATCCACCGCCTTGAGGTCGAAGGCGGCTGGTACGCTGTTCTGCGCGTCCCGGCTCTCGGCGACGACGAGCACACCGCCATCAAGCTCCTCGACCGTGGAGTCTACCTACACCCCGGCTCGTTCTTCGGAATGGCACGCTCCGGCTGGCTGGTCGTCAGCCTGCTGACCCCCGAGCAGGATTTTCTTACCGGCGTAACCGCGCTTATTGACTATTTCAACACGAATCAAATGAGTTAAATTTTAAGGCTGCGGGTCAATCTCTTCATTAACTAATATGCGCAATCCATTGATAAAACTAAACATTCAGTCCTGTCAAAAAACTCGCCCTCAATGTTGCAGAAACGGGTTCCGCTCCCGCTCATGGCCAATCGTCGTCGCCGGTCCGTGGCCGCAGATGACCTTGGTTTGATCAGGAAGCGTCAACAGGTTGGAATGTATCGACCGCAGAATCTGCTGCTCGTCGCCGCCGGGCAGGTCGGTGCGGCCTATGCTGCCGGCAAAAAGCGTGTCGCCGGCAAGCACCAGGCTCAGCGGCTTGAAGTGCAGGCAGACCGATCCCTGCGTATGCCCGGGCGTATGCAGAACCACAGCTGGCAGCGTGTCGAGCCCGACAATCTGACCCGAAATCAGGTTCCCGTCCGGGCTCTCTGTTTCCGGCGTCTCTATGCCCAGCCACGCCGCCTGCTGCGGCATCAGCTTGAGCTGCATCAGGTCGCCCTCGTTCATCAGGATGGGCGCGCCGGTCAATCGCTTCAGCTTCAGCGCCCCGCCAACATGGTCAATGTGCGCGTGCGTGATGATGATCTGCTTGAGCTTGAGGCCGAGCTCGGCGAGCCGCTTGGTAATTCGCCCAATCTCGTCGCCCGGGTCGATCACAATCGCCTCACCCGCCGCCGGGTCGCCCAGTATTGTGCAGTTGCACTGAAGCGGACCGACAGGGAAGCTCTCAATGATTGGACTGCCGAAAGGTTTGTCTGCCTGTGCGCTCATGATTTGATTTTAGTAGTTCTCAGCTTGCAGGGGTTGCGGCTTCTTCTTCCACCGGCAGTGGCTTCCTAAACGTGAGCACATAAAAATTCTTGTTCATCAATGAAGTGTCCAGGCTGATCTCTTCCATCTCCGCCGGGACCAGGTCGGTCGGCGGCAGCACCGGCTCCTTGCGCTTTTTAAAATAGCGGCTGGTCCAGGGCGCATTCTCGTAGACCTCCTGGACATGCTTCTCGGTCTCGTCGGCGATCAGAATGCGCGTGCCCGGCTTGGCAACGCGGATCATCTCGCGGATAGCCTTGGCGCGGTCGTTGAAAAAGTTGATGCCGCCAACATGAAAGACGCAATCAAACGACTCGTCCGCAAAGGGCAACTCTTCCGCATTGCCAAGGATCACGCCCGCATCCCGCTCCCACCTTTGAAGATTGTGCTGGAAGTTGGCCAGCATCTCCGGAGAAAGGTCCAGCCCCACAAAGTGAACCCCATCGGGCATCATCGTCAAATTCAGCCCGGTTCCAACTGAAGTCTCAAGCACCCAGTCGCCGCGCTTCACTTCCAGCTTGTGCATGTAGCCATTCAGATAATCGCGCTGGTCAAAGCCATGCAACAGGCACCACACCCGCTGCGTGTCGTCGTAAAACCCGCC
>CAIMNN010000161.1 GCA_903842845.1 uncultured Acidobacteriaceae bacterium
CTGTAGGAAATTTTCTAGCGGAAGAAAAACCGCAGCGTCGCAAGTATCGACCGGTTCAGCACCGCCTTCGGTCTCCATTTTTCCTTGAACTTCAGCGGTGCTTTCTCCTCAGGTCTCACTACAACCTGATTCTCTATCGCTTCGTTGTAAAACCCCACCAACAATTCAGTTGCAGCGCGCCAACCGTGTTCGTTGGCACTGGCCCGTGCACGTTCTCCAAACTGCCGACGCTCATCGGGCGAGTCAAGCAATCTGCGCAGTGCCGTGATCGCCTGCGCCTCATCGTCAAACAAAAATCCATCCACTCCGTCGCGTATCATCTCTGGGATTCCGCCCGCATTCGCGCCCACCACCGGAACGCCGGAGCACATCGCCTCCAGCACCACAAGTCCCAGTGTCTCCGTCCGCGAAGGCATCACCATCACATCGCTCGAAGCATACGCCGCAGCCAGTTCCTCGCCGCGTAAAAATCCGGCAAAGTGAACCGGCATCCCTTTGAAAACTTCTTCCAGATGTTTGTGCACCGGCCCATCGCCTATGATCGCCAATCGCGCGCCCGGTATCGCTGCCAGCATCGGCTTCAACCGCTCTATCTCTTTCTCGGCCGAGAGCCTGCCGACATAGATAAGCAGCGGCGCTTCGGGATGTCCGTCGGTCAATCGTGCGCGCATCTCTGCGCTGCGTCTCTCCGGCTGGAACAGCTCAACATCCACACCGCCCGGCCAAAGTCGCAACCGCTCCAAACCATGCTCCGCCAGCTCCGTCATCATCGCCTGCGACGTGCACAGCGTGATGGTTCCGCGGTTGTGTCGCACTCGAAGCAGCGGCCACACCACCGGAGTCAGGAAACCAATTTTGAAATGACGTAAATATTTTGGAAGATCAGTATGGTACGACGTGACCAGCGGCAACCCCAGCGACCCGCCCTTGCGCCCGCCGGCATAGTAAAGACCGGCTATGCCGAGAAGTGCCGGTTCCACCACATGCAACACATCCGGATCAAAATCCTGTATCTGCTTGCGCATCGACGCGCGCGGATAGCAAAGCTTTAGCTCCGGATAAAGACGGAACGGCTTGCCTTTCATGCCGACTACGCGTGCGCCCTCGTACTCGTCAAAGCCGCCATCTGGCGCAAAGATCATCACTTCGTGGCCGCTCTTCGTAAGCTGCTTGATCGTCTGGCTCACGGTCGTGACAATGCCATCGATCTTGGGCACAAAGGTATCTGTAATGAAAAGTACTTTCATCTGCTCTTTCTTAGTAATGCCTGCTTGGGAGGTTCCACGTTGCAGCCATCAGTCCCGGCAAGACTACAACACATTGATTGAGTCTAGCACCGTATATGATGCATGGATTACTTCCAGATGACAAAAGGTAACTATGATTTAGAGTGGTATCAGCAATGAAAGACGCACTCCACGTATCGAAAGAGAACTATCTGAAGGCCATCCTCGAGGCCGAGGCAGAGGGCCACCAGGTCATCCCGGCCATCCTCGCCCATTGGCTTGAGGTCTCAGCCCCCGCCGTTACTATGGCCCTCAAACGCCTCAAGCGCGATGGCTACGTCGTCACCGCCGCCGACGGCATCGTTCGCCTCACAGAAAAAGGGCGTGAAACCGCCTACCGCACCGCCCTCCGCCATCACCTCATCGAGCGCATGCTCTCCGAAATCTTCAGCATGGAGTGGCACCTCATCCACGAAGAAGCCGAACGCCTCGAGCACGCCGTAAGCCCCGCCTTCGAAGCCCAGCTCTTGAAAAAATTAGGCGGCGAAGGCTCATGCCCCCACGGCAACTCCGTCCTGCCTGAAAGTCCAAAGAAAAAACAAAAGCGCGGCGAACTCCGCCTCAGTGACACAACCGAAGGCGCAAGTTACACCGTCGTCAGCCTCGCCGAGCGCGACCCCAAGCTCCTCCACTATCTCCATGAGGCCGGCATCAACCCCCGCCGCAAGCTCCGCGTTACCCGCAAAAACTATGACCAGACAGTCGCAATCGAAACCTCAACCGGAAAAGCCATCCTCGGCCACCCTGCCGCAGAAGCAGTCTGGCTCAAGTCCGCACAATCCTGAGCAATCGTTCTCTGTAACCTTTTCCATCGAACTCAACTCTCAGTAGTGGAGGTTGAGTTCCCATGTCACGCACTACACGTTTAGCTTTTGCAATTTCACTTTTACTGTTGTTGGTCGCCGGTTTTGTTCTCACTCGCACCGCCGCTTTTAACAATCCACCCACAGCTCATGCAGCAAGTGCCGGCGAAACGCCGCGCATTCAGCTTCCACCATCGACGGTTACTGTCTATGCCGACCTCGACCCAAACAAAGACCAGGACCCTTACGCGAGCCTCACCAAGGCCACGGGTTGGATCAACAGCCAGCCGCTCTCAGCCAAAGACCTCAAAGGCAAGGTTGTGCTCATCGATTTCTGGACCTTCGCTTGCGCCAACTGCCGCAACACGCTCCCCTACATAAAAGCCTGGGACAAAAAATACCGCGACAAGGGTCTCGTCATCATCGGTGTCCACACCCCTGAATTGGAGACGGAGCGCGACCCCGCCAACGTCAACAAGGCCGTGCACAACTACGGCATCGAGTACCCAATCGCCATCGACGCCAACAACACCATCTGGGACGCGTTCAATAATCAATATTGGCCGGCGCTCTACTTCTTTGATGCAAAGGGTGTGCTCCAGCATGAGCACTTCGGCGAAGGCGATTACCAGCAGTCCGAAAAGTGGATTGAAAAAATGTTGAAGGAAAATAATCAGGGAAGTTAGAGCTATAAACAACCAGCCGCGAGCGCAGGGTTGATTCTCCCATCTCGCTCGCGGCTGTCGCTGTTGACTCCCTGCGACTTTTTTGTCCAATCACTCTTCGCTAACCGCCTCGCTCTCCGGCAGCGTCAATTCGCTCTCTGCCCGGCTTGCTTCTTCATCGCGCTCCCGGGGGCGGCCCCAGACTCGCCCATCCAATGGCACTCAAATGGCTTCTTACCATTCCCAGTCGCTTGCCACTCGCAGTGCATCGGTTGCTTCATCAACTTCTCCATCAAATCGCAACCTCCTTCCCATCGCCCGCTGTCTTCCGCCTTTGAGGCTGCGGACAACTCTTTCATCGGCCCTTAATTTCTTCCAATCATATTGGTCATTCAAATTTACATATCAAAAGTCATACCCCCACCATCTCACCCCGCTTCTGTATCCTGTTTAACGAGGAAACCCCCAATGAAAATTCTCGCTCTCGCACTCGCCTTGGTCTGCTCCGCTGCACTCTCCGCACAAAGCATCAACTCAATCGAAGCCCCCACAAAAACCCGCATCGACCACACCGCAACTCAAGTCCTCGAAACCACCGGTGTCCCCTCCGCCTCCATCGCCATCGTCAAGGACGGCAAAATCGTCTACACCCACGCATACGGCAAGGCCCGCCTGTCACCGGAACTTTTGGCAACGCCCGACATGCGTTACAGCATCGGGTCAGTGTCAAAGCAGTTCACCGCCGCCGCCATCCTTCTCCTCGCTGAAGACGGCAAGCTCTCCCTCGACGACGCCGTCGGCAAATACATCCCCGGCCTCACACGCGGCAACGACATCACCATCCGCCAGATACTCTCCCACACCTCCGGCTATCAGGACTACTACGCCGAGGACTACACCATGACCCCCATGCGCTCAGCCACCACCGCGCAATACATCATCGACACCTGGGCCAAAAAGCCCCTCGACTTCGAGCCCGGCACCCAGTGGCAATACTCCAACACCAACTTCGTCATCGCCGGCCGCATCGTTGAGGTCATCACCGGCCACCCGCTCATGGACTTCATCACCACACGCATCTTCCACCCGCTCGGCATGAAGTCGGTCTGGAACTCCGACGAAGAAAAACTCACATCCACTGACGCACTTGGCTACGCACGCAACGCACTCGCCCCGCTCCGCCCCTCCATTCCCGATGGCCACGGCTGGATGTACGCCGCCGGCGAGCTCGCCATGACCGCACACGACCTCGCCCTCTGGGACATCAGTCTGATGAACCGCTCGCTTCTCAAGCCTGAGAGCTACAACCAGATGTTCACCGAGGTCAAACTCAAGGACGGCAAAGGCACGCACTACGGACTCGGCGTCGAAGTCATCGACCGCGGCGGGCATCTCTCCATCGAGCACTCCGGCGAAGTCTCCGGCTTCGTCTCCGACAACGTCGTCCTCGTCAACGACCACATCGCCATCGTCGCCCTCACCAATCAGGAAGCGGCCAGCGCAGCTTCAACAATCGCGCGCTACCTCATTCCACTCCTCACCGCGCAAAAACCCTCCACCGACGAGCAGCTCGTCATCGACGTCTATCGCAACCTCCAGCAAGGCAAGCTCGACCGCTCCCTCCTCGCGCCCAACCTCAACGACTTCATGACCGCCGAGGCCGTCGAAGACTTCCGCTCCTCACTCGCCCCGCTCGGCGAACCGCTCAGCTTCAAGCGCGTCGTCGAAGAGCTCCGCGGCGGCATGACCTTCCGCGCCTACCGCATCCTCTACCCCGGCAAAACCCTCACCCTCACTACCTACTTCATGCCCGACGGCAAACTCGAGCAGTACATCATCGAATCCGTCGATTAGCAACACATTGCGCAGCTTTGACTGATCAATATGTCGGGTGCCCCGGTCCCTCGCTTTTGGGGACCGGTGAGTGGTGGGTGGGAAACTTTGAACCATCGTTCCACAAAACACTGTCATTCCGAGCGTAGCGAGGAATCTGCATTTGCTTTTGCCTTTGCTTTTTCCCAACCCATCAAAAATCTCGACCGCGCCCCATCAGTCCATGGCCGCTGCTCCCTGCCACCCCCTCACAGCCCGCCCCTGCATCACCGCCGTATAATTATTCCGAGCAAATTCTCTCTGAGGTATACACATGCTAGTTGCTGGTGTTGATCTGGGCGGCACTGCCGTCAACTACACTCTTCTCAACGACAAGGAACAGTTCCTCATCGATGGTCTCTGCGAGCACCCGGCCCGCTCCACCGAAGGCCCAACCATCTGCCTCCAGCAGATTGCCGACGGCCTCAAGATCGCCGTCGAAAAAACCGGCGTCAAGCTCAGCGACATCGCCGTCGTCGGCCTTGACACGCCCGGCCCCGCCAGCGCCACCGGAAAACTCAGCGCCAAAGGCTCCACCAACTTCGTCCACGCCGACTGGTGCAACTTCGACATGCGCGGTGGACTCGAAAAAATTCTCGGCAAGCCCGTCGTCTATCTCAATGACGCCAACGCAGCCGCGCTCTGGGGCCACTACAACCTCTTCGGCTTCGACGACAAAACCACCTCCATCTCCTGCGTCGTCGGCACCGGCCACGGCGGCGGAATCGTCATGAACGGTCAGGTCATCATTGGCCGCGTCGGCTTCGGCGGCGAGCTCGGTCACGTCCTCATTCCATGGCAGAGCATCGAAGGCCTTGAAGGCCTAAACCCCGAGTGCAACTGCGGACGCAACGGCGACCTCGAATCGCTCTGTTCGCTGACTTCCATCCGCCGCCACCTCCTCCCCCACTTCCTCAAAAAGTACCCGACACATGAACTCGCCTCCATCACCGATCCGCACAAGGCCGCTTACAAGGTCCGCGGTCTCGCCGAAAAAGGCGACGAGATGTGCAAAAAGATCTTCCAGGTTGAGGCCCGCGCTCTCGGACTCTTCTTCGACATGATGGTCAACACCTTCGACCCCGACGCACTCATCGTCGGTGGCGGCGCAATCGAAACTACACCCGACTTCCAGAAGTGGTTCATCGACGAGATCCGCCTCGGCATGGGCAACCAGCGCGCCGAACAAGCCGACATCCCCATCCACGTCATGCCCATCGGCGACACAGCCGGCGCCCGCGGCGCTGCCCTCGAAGCACTGAAGCTCCCGCGCGCAAAATCGTAGTATCAAAACTCTGTCATTCTAAGCCAAGCAATCCGCGCTTACGCGCGGATTGCTGAGCCGAAGAATCCGCAGTTGCTTTTGGCGGGTGGCCCATATCAGGCTTGGAATAAATATGCGGGCACCCCACTTCTCGCTTTTGAGAAGTGGGATGAAAACTATTTCCATCGCAGAGACGACAGCGCAACTGAGAACTGACAACTGACAACTGCTTTTCGCGTCGGCCGCACCACTTCTCGCTTTTTTGCGGAACCATGCCGGCGATTGTGAACTCACACCGGCAGCATTTGTAGCATGCGGCAGACTGTGCTCTCAAGGCATGATGGTCACAAGGCTCGTCGAGGAACCATATTCAAAGTCGGCATAAGTTAAACCGCCCGTCTGGGAATCGATCA
>CAIMNN010000162.1 GCA_903842845.1 uncultured Acidobacteriaceae bacterium
CGGCCCATCTGGTTCGGCACGCACCTCAGCTATGAGTCCGGCTTCATCGCCTTCCTCATCTTCACGCTGATGGTCACGTACCTGTGGACCTTCTTTGTGCCAGCGGAAAGCCCTGCCGCAACCGCGCTCTGGTGGATTCACTCGCTCGCGCTCTTCATCTTCCTGCCGCTCATCCCGCACACCAAGCACCTGCATCTGGTGATGAGCCCGGCAACGGTCTTCCTTTCGCGCGGTGGCTTCAGTGATATACCAGCACTCAGCGGTGATGAAGACTTCGGCCTGGTCGCAGGCACGGACCTTACGCAACTCGCCAGCTTGCAAGCCTACTCCTGCGTTGAGTGCGGCCGTTGCACCGAGCATTGCCCTGCCGCGAACAGCGACAAGCTGCTCAACCCGAAGGAAGTCGTCCTCGGTCTGCGCAATTATCTGAACGAGCTTGGCCCCCGGAGCGAAGAGCCGCTGCTCGGCAAATTCAACTCGCAGGAAGCGGTCTTCCAGTGCACCACCTGCGGCGCATGCGAGTTCCAATGCCCGGTTGGCATCGAGCATCTGCCGCTGATCGTCGGCCTGCGCCGCGGTGCGGTCAACACCGGCGCATGGGAAGACGACCATGGCGGCAAGCTCTTTCTTGCACTCGAGCGCGGCTCAAACGCTCTCGGCATTAGCACGAGCGAACGTGACAAGTTCATTGAAAAAGAGCAGTTGCCCATCTTCGACGGCACACAGGATTATTGTTTGTGGCTCGGCTGCATGGGCGGTTACGACCCCAAGGGCCGCGAGATCATTGTCGCTTTCGCTCGCGTCATGAACCACCTGGGTACAAGTTTCGGCGTCCTGCGCAAAGAGAAATGCTGCGGCGACCCGGTGCGGCGTCTGGGCAACGACCTCGTCTATCAGACCGTCGCCGAAGCGAACCTCGAAAACTTTGCAGTGTCAGGCGTCAAAAAGGTCGTCTCCATCTGCCCGCATTGCGTGCGCACCATTCAAGAGGATTGGAAGGAGTTCGGCACGCCGCCTGAAGTTGTCGAACACCACAGCGAGTTCATGGCGCGACACGAGTTCGCGCTGATGCCGGAGAACCGCGACGAAAAAATCGTCTACCACGACCCCTGCTACTTGAGCCGTTATCGCGGCACCATGGAAGAGCCGCGCGAAGTTGTGAAGATAGCGGGCCAACTCGTCGAGGCGCCGCGTTCGCACGAGCGGAGTTTCTGCTGCGGAGCCGGCGGCGGTCTCGCATTCATCGGTGAAGAGTCGGGCCAACGCGTCAGCAATATTCGTGCGGAGGAACTCATCGCAACCGGCGCTGACACCATCGGCACAGCCTGCCCGTTCTGCAATTCCATGTTCCGCGACGCGCTCACCACCAACCCGACTCTCACCGCCGGCCGCGCAAATCCGCCGCAGCTACTCGACATCGCACAGCTCATCGCGAGCAAATTGCCCGCGCGTGATGTGATTCACAGCAATACAACACAGAACTGATTCAATCAATATAGGTGCTCAGCAAATGAAGATCATCGTAGCAATCAAACAAGTGCCTGACCGCGATGCGCCCGTGCGCATTGACGCCGCTGGCAAGTGGATCGACGAGGCGAACCTCGAGTTCGCCATGAACGAGTCCGACGCTTATGCGCTTGAAGAGGCGCTTCAACTCAAGGAGAAGAACGGCGGCGAAGTCGTTGTTCTCTGCGCGGGACCTGAGCGCGTCGGCCCAACCGTCCGTGAAGCGTTGGCCAAAGGCGCTGACCGTGCCATCCACGTTGAGGCTAACGACCTGGCCACACGCGACGCACTTGGTGTAGCCCGCTTGCTTGCAGCGGCGATCGCGCCCGAGAATCCAGATTTGGTGCTCACCGGCCTGCAATCGGACGACATTGGCTCGGGACAAACCGGCGTAATCCTCGCCGAGTTGTTGAACCGCGCGCACTGCACACTCGTTCTCAGCGTTGAAACAATCGGCGGCGGCATCCCAGTCTCACGTATAAAGGTGAAGCGCGAACTCGAAGACGGATGGTCGCAGCACATCGAGCTTCCGCTGCCTGCCGTACTCACGATTCAATCCGGCGGCAACAAACTCCGCTACGCAACATTGATGGGCATCAAGAAAGCCAAGACCAAGGAAATGAAGGCGCTCACAGCTGGTGAACTTGGTGTAGATGCCGCAGCGGTGCTAACGCTTGAGCGCGTCACTTTGCCACAGAAGCAGAAATCGACGCAGATGCTCGGCGGCACGGCGAAGGAAGCAGCCGCTGCACTGGCAGAAAAATTGAAGTTCGAGGTGCGTGTCATATGAGCAGCATACTTGTAGTTTTAGAAATCGGACGCGACGGAAAACTCGCACGCATCAATTGGGAAGCGGTTGCCGCGGGACTTCAGCTTGGCAAACTAACCGGCGCGTCTGTTGACGCTGCTGTGCTCGGTGCTGCGACTGAAGCGGTGGCCGCAGAGCTTGCAACAAAATCACTCCGCTCAGTTCACCGCGTTGAGCACGCGCTCCTCGCGCAGTACACCTCTGACGGATACAAACTCGCGCTGAAGCAGTTGATCGAAGCCGAGAAGCCTGCCTTCGTCCTCCTGCTCCACACCTATCAGATCCGCGACTTCGCGCCTGCACTTGCGACGGCACTCGGCACAGTGTTGGTCAGCGACGTTGTCAGCATCAGCGAAGGCCCTAGTTTCCAGCGTCAGCTCATGCAGGGCCGCCTCATCGGCAGCTACAAATCCTCCAGCGCCACAACTTTGCTCTCGGTCCAGGCAGGAGCTTTCCGCGCCGACGACCTCGCCGCCGGCACCGCAACCATCAAGACCTTCGCACCAACACTCGACGCCGCGGAGATCCGCACCAACCCCAGCGATCCGTTCCGCGCATCAGCGCAGACAGTCGACCTCGGCTCCGCTCAGTTCATCGTAAGTGTCGGCCGCGGCATCAAAGAGCAGGACAACCTCAAGATTGTCGAAGACCTCGCCGCAGTACTCGGCGCCGAGCTCGCCGCATCGCGACCCATCTGCGATAACGGCTGGCTGCCGATGGAGCGCCAGGTCGGCAGTTCAGGCCAAACCGTCGCTCCCAAGCTCTACGTCGCAGTCGGTATCAGCGGAGCAATCCAGCACCTCGTCGGCATGAAGGGCTCAGGTTGCATCGTCGCCATCAACAAAGACAAGGACGCGCCGATTTTCGAAG
>CAIMNN010000163.1 GCA_903842845.1 uncultured Acidobacteriaceae bacterium
CCTCGAGCGCATCGCACGCCGTCTTTATCCCGTTCTCCTTCTCAAGTATCCGCGCCACCGACTCCGCACGTTTGAAAAGCTTCGGGTTCGCCAGCATCCGCGTCAGCTTGCGAACCACGCGCAACGGAAAATACTGCTTGCGCTGGATCGTCCGCCCCACCTTCAACCGTTGCATGCGCCGCGCATTGTCCGGCTGGTCATGCGAATAGGGCATGATGAGCATAGGCTTGCCAGCAGCCAGGCATTGCGCCGTCGTCCCCACGCCGCCCTGATGCACCACCATCTTCGCCCGCGCAAACAGCGCCGAGTAAGGCGCATACTCTGCCACGCAGATCGACTCCGGCAATGCGCGCGTGATTTTGTTCCTCGGGTCTGCGCCTATCAGCAGCACCGCGCGCAATCCCATCCGCTCCGCTGCACGCGCAGAGTACTCATAAAACTTCCCCGCAGCCATCACTGCCGCTGAACCCAGCGTAAACACCACCGGCGGCTCGCCCTTTTGCAGAAACTCTTCCAGCTTCGGCGGCAGCTTGGCGTTGCCTGCATCCGCATCGTAAAAACAAAATCCCGTTATCAACGTGTTCGCTGGCCAATCCTTCTGCTCATCGCCCAAAACCCGCGAGAACAGCGCCAGCACCAAGTTCGGCGAGTGCTTGGCGTCAAACAGCGGATTCGCTCCACGCGGCAACCCCAACTCCTCGCGCAGCGCATAGATAGGCTCCGGCCACTTGCGGCTGATAAACCGCGCCAGCCGCTTCACCGCATAACCAAACCCCGGCACAGCCCTGTCCGCGCGCGCCACTGTCGGATACATCGGCAGTACCGGCGGGTCATAGGCCGAAAAAAAGCTCAGCGGCGCAAGCAGATAGCTCGCCCACGGAATCCCCGTCATCTCGGCGACTATCGGCCCCGCATAATTCAACTCGCCCAGCAGCATCAGGTCAGCGCGCTCAGGCACCGTCGCCGCAGCCAGCAGGTCGTCATACGTCTGCCGCAAAACTGGGAACAAAAACTCACGCAGCCCGCGCTCCGTCCCCTTCTTTACGTCGTAGATCATCTCGGCCAGTATCGTATTCTTCGGGTCAATATCCGGCCGTATCGTGTGGAACTCAAGCCCCAGCGGCTCTATCTTGGCGCGGTAAACCTCAGGCAGCGCCATCACCGGCGTGTGCCCGCGGCGTTTCAGTTCAAGGGCTATCGCTATCAGCGGATTCGTATCGCCGTAGGTTCCAATATTCGAAAGGATTATGCGCACAGGCTTTCAGGCTCCCAGTCAGTTACCTCAACAGGTTAAATGACCGGGTAGCCCCACATTGTAAATAGAAGCCGGCTGGAAGCACTATGTGAACTCTGGTTTTGCTCTAACTACTCCGGCACAACCTCGATGCCGGTGAGGGCAGCGTAACCTGCAACCGGATCAAAGTTCAACAACAATTTGCCCTGTGCATTTGGCTGGAGCCCGGTGAATCTGCGCTGCGTTACGTCGCCGGGGTGCGCCTCTTGTGCCAGGTCGAAGTGGCGCAGCAGCGCATTTCCATTGCAAAAGACATCAAAGACATGGGGAGCGGCGACGTTTGGCAATAACGAGTTTCCTTCGTTGCGACGCGCGGCAAAGTAGAGCGTCAGCGTGTACCTGCCCGGTGTGACTGGAATCGCATACGAGAAATTTCCCCAGCGCTCGGTTTCGTATAACTCCGGATCATCGCTGCCCTTCACCGGCGTCGGGTAAGCCGCGATCCGCCCGCCGAGATAATAATTGTCGGGGCTCCACCAGCGGCTGTCGTTTGAATAGTAAGGCATTTGCCGCGCCAGCATCCGTACCGGTCTGATGTGCCCGGCAAAGCCGGGAAGAATTTCGATCGCTGAGAGCGAGGCCTGCATGCCGCCCTCGCCGGAAAACTCCAGATGCAGTGCTCCGTCGGCGGCTGGCGAGATGCCGGTGAAAACTTTTACGTCGGCGGTGCGGCTGGCGCCGGCGTCGGCCACGATATCAAAGTGGTTGAGCAGGGTCTTTCCGTTGGCGCGCACATTGAATATCCGGCTGCCCTCGCCTCCAGTTCCAGTCAGCTCCGGGTCGTAGTCCGTTTCAGCAAAATACAGGTGCAGCTCATACACGCCTGGTTTGAGCGGGATCGTGTAACTGAATTGCCCCTGGCGGCTGGTATGGTAAAAATCCGGGTCCTGCGTGCGCCAGATCTGCTGTGCATTGCTCTTGACAACCTTGCCGACGTCGAACCAGCGGTCGGCATCCCACAGTTTGCCCGCATGGTCAACAAAGCTGCGCGTGGAGCCGGCCAGAATACGTACTTCCTCGCCTGGTGGAGGGCCAAGCTGAGTTTCAGACTGTTGCGTCATGGTGAGATTTGCCGCAGTGGCCGGAACTGTTTGCATTCCCAGTCGCGACATCAGACGGGCGAGGCCGAAACCAAGCACAAGAAAGGCAATTGAAGCGGCCACCCACCAGACCCAGCGATGTGTGCGACGCGCCGTGGCTGGCCCTATCGCTGCGCCGTTCTGCTCTTGCGCCACTTTATCAAATTGGGGAACATATTGACCGAGAGGAATGCTGATGCGCAACCGGTGCGAGGCGCCCGGCCCGGCGTAGTATTCAGTGAGCTTCTTGCGCAGCCGATTGGCCTCAACACGCACGATTGAGTCGGAGTTCTGGTCATAATCCCCGCGGCGCTGAAAAACATCAACGCCGATCGTGTACTCCTTGATCTGGTTGGCCTCGCCCGCAAAGAGCTTTTTGCAGAGATACGAAAGCAGACCGGAAAGCAGCGGAGCACGTTGAAAGTGCGCGGACTGAAGCACTGTCTCCAGTTCCTCCCGCTGCTCTTCCATGCTGACCGCCTGTATTTCGTTGATCGCCGACATTCAAGCTCCAAATTGATTGTAATGTTACGCCGGTTGAGATATTTGACCAGAGGTTAACGGTTGCCATAAGGCTGAAAAGCCCCTTGTAACGGCACGTAACCCCGGCATTTTGCTTCCAGGAAGAAATCAAATTGATCCTCTAAATGAATGCAGTGAAACTACTTAAGCAGCATTTAACCTTCCTGCTACGGTCAGGTAGCAGGTATAGCGTTGTGGTAAGTCAAAGCCCGGGTTCTACTGAGACCAATCGCACGGGGATTCCGCTTATCTACGGAAAATCCCCTGTGTAAGGGGGATTTATGAAGAAACTGGCAATGAGGATGGCAGTTGCAACCTTGCTGGCTGGCACGGCACTGTTGGTATGCGCTCAGAGCGCCGTTACGCCGGACAAGATGACCGAAGTTCGTGCGGAAGTGGCAAAGGGCGATCAGGCGCAACAGAAAAGAGAATTTGATTCGGCGGCCTATCACTACGAGAATGCCCTGCGGTACGACCGCCAGAACGCTGAGATCATCAACAAGCTGGGTATTGCACAGCTCAGAATGAATGACTACAAGCAGGCGCGGAAGAACTTTACCAGGGCGCTTAAGTACAATCCGCAGCTGGCTACGGCCATGAACAACCTGGGAGTGGTCGACGTTCTTGAAAAGAAATACACGCCGGCGATCATTGTCCTGAAACAGTCATTGGCCCTGGACGAAGAGAATCCGCACACGCATGTGAATCTGGCCGAGGCTTGGCTGGGAATGGGCGATGTTGGCCGCGCCATGACCGAGTACACGCGTGCTCTGGAACTGGATGCCGACGTGTTGAGCGCCGGCACGGAAGGAACGCAGGCTCAGGTCTACACCCCGGAACAGCGTGCACGCATCGACTATTTGATCGCCAAGCTGTATATACAGCGCAACAATCCAGCGGGCGCACTCGATTATCTCGGCAGAGCCAAAGAGCTTAATTACCGCGACCTTCACGATGTATACAACGACCAGGCCTTTGCGCCTTTGTGGAATGATCCCCGACTGATAAAGATCGTCAAGCGGTAGAATGCGTGGCCACGTTGCGACTGTTGAAATTGGTTCTGCGCCTTCGTCCTGGGGTTTACGAAGGCGCAACCATGACACCTGATTTCTGCTCCTGCCTTTAGAACTTCGCCTCAAACTCCGCAAACCGCCGCTCCAGCTCCCACTGCGCAGCAGCCTTCTCGTTCGCCTCAAGGAACTCCTTGCATTTGCCCGCCGCGGGCTTCTCCGGCTCAGCCGTTGCACACGCCGCATTGCGCTTGGTGAAGTTGTCCGCCGCAGCCCACAAGCTCGCCCCCGGCAAAAAATTGTGCTCCATGCCGGTGCGCGCCGTCTGCTTCAAAAGTTTGTAATCAAGGCTCTGCTCCACAACCGCACGCGTGTACTCGGTCGTGATGTCGATTCGGCTGACGCCCTCGTCATCCGTCGAAAACGCCACCGGCACATGCGCATCAATATAGGAGTGCAGTGGATGCATATCCCCTGTCACGCCCAAAATCCCATCGTTCGAGCTCAGGTTGATCTCCACCATCACGTGCTTCGCCGCCAGCTCCTTCAGCAGCCCCGGCGCGTCCTGCTCGTACATCACGTCAACTCCGTGGCCAATGCGCTTGGCATGGCCCATCTCAACCGCTTGCCGAATGTGAAAGCGCAACCCTTCCGGCGGAACCAGCCCCGGCGCAAGCTCACCCGCATGCAGGCTTATGTTCACCGTCGGATACACCGAGTGCAGATAATCCAGCATCTTCATCTGCAATGTGTAATCGCGCATCGAGACGTACCCGTCCTCGGGCATCACAAAATTGATTCCAACCCAGTCGTCGCTCTTTGCCGCCAGCGCCTGCGTTACCGTCTCAAATCCCAGCAGCGTCTGCGCAAAAACCATCTCCGGCGGAAATCCACGCAAAATTTGATAAATATATCTGATCTCAACCTTGCACTGCGGCTCGGCCTGCGGCGTTCCGCAATGCGCAAGCTGTTTGTAGCTTTCGTTGATCTCCGTAACATGCTTCCGGTCCAGCGCAATCTCATCGCGCAGCCCCTTGGCCAGCAACTGCTCACGCAATCCGGCAAAGTCCGGGTGCGCCTCGTCCAAGTGCCACCCGATCTCGCCCGCTATCTTGCTCGCATGACGGCGCGGAGGCGTCGTCATCAGCTCCAGGTACTGATTGTTCTGCATCGCCGCCAGCTTGGTCAGCTCGTTCACCCACTCGCCATTGTGCGAGTCGCTCGGCCCGTCAAACTTGCTGAACGTCGCAAAAAAATGGTCATGCCCGGTCTCGCCCTCCTTCGGCACAAATCCGCGCATCGAAAACGAATCTATCAGCTTGTCGTATAGCGCCTGGCTCGCCGCGCTCATCTTGCCGTCAAGATCCTTTGCCGGAACCAGTGGCGAATCGCACGGAGGGTCTGCAAACCGCAACCCCACCGGGTCAACGCAAATTCCATCCTCGGCCGCTGCGTGAATAAAATGCTCCGCATACACCGACCCCGACAAATGGATATGCAGGTCGGCGCCCTTGGGGAACTGGTCAAGAAACGCGCGCATCGCCAGCGGCCCGCCGGACGCAGCCTTGCTGAACGCCGCCTCGGCGCGTGTGGTCGCAGTGTTCTGCGCATTCAGGTTGGCGGCAAAACCAAAAAGCGCTACAAGTATCAGGCTCGAAAGGACAGCATTTTTTACTGGCATCATAGTTCAGACAGTTTAGTGGATGCGGACGGCGAACGCGAGAGGGGCAGTGCAGCGTTTTATTTGAATTTAAATAAAGTGTCTAATCGAGCGCGGTGAATGCCTCCGCGTGGCGCAGCTCGCCGGTCTGAGCGAGGAGCGCTGTCGATAATTTCAGCATCATGAAGTGGCGGCCTGCATAAGGCGTTACAAAACCAGCCGCTGCTTCGCTGTTGAAACCGAACCGTTCGTAGTACTTCGGGTCGCCCATTACGAATATAGCCGCCCAGCCTTCGCTGCGCGCACGATTCACAGCTCTCTCGATCAACGCTGTTCCAATTCCTTCACGCTGTCTCGCTGGAATCACGGATACGGGCGCAAGCGCAAGTGCCGGGAACGGAGCTTCCATCTTCGACAACATCACTTGACCGACAATTTGGCCGTCTTCATCGGCCACAAGCGAGACGACGCTGTCGCCGGATTTCCGCAATGCCTCTACCAGTTCCGCCTCAGCCGATTGACCAAAAGCAGACGATATCGCCAGGTAAACAGCTTTCCAGTCATCAGGGCATTCATCGCGGAAATCAATCACCACCCTAGTCTCAACAATCTGCGATCCGGCTGTCAAATCGGGGGGTGCCGAGGCTAGCGCGCGAAAATTTGTATTAATTTATAACCGAGAATTAACCTGACTTTGCACCTCGGCGCAGAGTTGTTATACTAACTGAGGTTGTTCACGGAGTACGCACCATCCGGTCGGTCCCCGAACTACAACCTTATTAATTTGCACTGAGGCCAGATAGCTCAGTGGTAGAGCGCGGCCCTGAAAAGGCCGGCGTCGGCGGTTCAATCCCGTCTCTGGCCACCACTCACTTAATCAATAGAATTAATGCCGCGCTCCGCACTGAGCGGAGCTCAATGGTCTTGTGCGCGACCCTGAAAAAACCCGCAAGTCAGCGGAATGGCAAACTCCGCGTAGTAAAGTTGCCTGATAAACGAACCCCTCATAATTTAACCATTGATGCGTGATGCAGGTCATTTGCACTGCCGTCCGGTGCGGGGGTATAGTGCTTGGCTGGAAGTTGCATGGAAGCGCTTGTGTCACAGAGCTAGCTCCTGTGTAACTTTCCTTGCGCTCGTTGCGCGCCTTCGCTGCTGCATTTGGCTGGCTGTTATACCAGAGGCGGCATTCAATCCTTCCCGCAGAAAGGTACGTGGGAACGATGAAAAGAGATTCATTCGTCTTACTTATTTCGCGTCTTGCCCACAAGCTTCACCATCCTCCGGCGGAGTGTGCCGGCTGGGATCCTCCCGAAGTTGTGAAGCTGTTGCTCTAAGGCATGTTTCGTAGAGCCGGCGCGCAGATATCCCAAACAGAATGACTACTGACACCGGCTTCGCGAAAGAGCGGAGAGGCTGCGCCATGGTTGGCGTTCTGGCCGGTCGCTCGCATGAAACTGTTCCACCAGAAAGGAGCATCTGCATGCAACCTTACCCGGAATCGGTTCCTCTACCTTCGGCCGACAAGCGCTGGAAACTCGTAGAGGCCACCATGCGCCGTCATGGATACAAGGCATCAGCGCTCATTGAAGTGCTGCACACCGTGCAGGAGTCGTTCGGTTATCTCGACGACACTTCGCTGCGCTTTGTTGCTTCATCCCTGCGCATTCCCATCAGCAAGGTCTTCGGTGTGGCCACTTACTATCACTTTTTCAGCATGAAGCCGCCGGGTGAACACACCTGCGTGGTCTGTCTGGGAACAGGCTGCTACGTCAAAGGCTCCGGGGAGTTGATGAAGATGATCGAGAGAGAGGCGCACATCTGCGCCGGTGAAACCACGCCGGACGGCAAGCTATCGCTGGTTGCCGCCCGCTGCATCGGCTCATGCAGCCTGGCGCCTGCCGTGGTGATCGACGGAGAAGTCATTCCGCGCGCGCAGGCCAACGCAGTGCAAGAACAGCTTCGGAGGTGGATCGGCCATGACTCTAGATGAACTACAGGAAATTGCCGAAAGCGAACGTGAAGCGCAGAAAAAGATCACACACCGCATCAACGTCTCCGTTGCCGCCGGGTGCCTCTCTCTGCACAGCGATGTGGTCTTCAACATCCTGCATGAGGAAGTGAAGAAGCGCGGCATGGAAGAGAGTTGCAAGGTGAAGGCGGTCGGCTGCATGGGGCTTTGCGCCGCCGGCCCACTGGTGCGCAGCGAGCCGCAACACACCTATTACCGCGGACTCCCGCCCGATTCTCCCGAGGTGCTCAGCGCCATCGTCGACAGTATCAACGGCAGGCCTGTTCCCGAGTTCGCGCTCTCGCCCGAGATTCCCTTCTTCGCCGCGCAAAAACGCATCGTGCTTGAGAACTGCGGCGAGATAGACCCCGAACGCATCGAAGACTACATCGGCGTGGGCGGCTACCAGTCTCTGCTCACCTGTATTGCCAAACGCTCGCGCGAGGATGTTGTACAGGAGATCATCAAGAGCGGTCTGCGCGGACGTGGTGGCGGAGGATACCCCACCGGCCTGAAGTGGTCCATGGTGGCCAAGGCCGCGGGCGAGCAGAAGTACGTCATCTGCAACGCCGACGAAGGCGACCCAGGCGCGTTCATGGACCGCTCGGTTCTTGAAAGCGATCCGCACCGCGTTCTCGAAGGCATGGCGATCGCTGCTTATGCAGTGGCCGCAACCAAGGGATACATCTACTGCCGTGCCGAGTATCCGCTGGCAGTCAAGCGGCTGAAGGTTGCAATCCGCCAGGCCGAGAAGCTCGGACTACTGGGCAAGCGCATCGGCGAGTCGGATTTCAGCTTCGAGGTCGAGGTTCGCATCGGCGCCGGCGCATTTGTTTGCGGCGAAGAAACCGCGCTCATCGCTTCGGTTGAAGGCGAGCGCGGCGTTCCGCGTCCGCGTCCTCCCTTCCCTGCCTACTCCGGGTTGAATCATTGTCCTACCCTGCTCAACAACGTTGAGACCTTCGCCAACATTGTGCCCATCGTGCGTAATGGCGCTGAATGGTTTGCCTCCATCGGCACTGACAAGAGCAAGGGCACCAAGGTCTTTGCGTTGGTGGGCGACGTGGTGAACACCGGCTTGATCGAAGTCCCGATGGGCATGAAGCTCCGCGACCTTGTCTACAGCCTCGGCGGAGGCATTCCGGATAACAAAAAATTCAAGGCGGTACAAACCGGTGGTCCTTCCGGCGGCTGCATACCAGAGCAGTTCCTCGACATGGGCGTCGATTACGAGTCGTTGATGTCGGCCGGTTCCATCATGGGCTCCGGCGGCATGATCGTGATGGACGAGACCGCGTGCATGGTCGACGTGGCCAAGTTCTTCATGGACTTCACCCGCGACGAATCCTGCGGCAAGTGCATTCCCTGCCGCGTGGGAACAACACAACTTCACGGCATGCTCGAACGCATCAGCGAGGGCAAAGGCCGCATGGAAGACCTGGACACATTGGAGCGGCTGGGGAACATGGTCAAGCGAACCGCACTCTGCGGCCTCGGACAGACCGCGCCCAATCCGGTCAGCAGCACAGTGCGTTACTTCCGCGACGAGTATGTGCAGCACATAACAAACAAGACCTGCGCCCAGGGCAAGTGCCCATGTTCCAAAGCGCCGTCCACTGCGGCGGGGAAGTGAGGAGGGCCGACAATGCCGGAGATCAGTCATTATCAGGTCAAAACGCTAACCATCGATGGCAAGGAAGTGTGCGCCTCGGAACATCAGACCATTCTGGAAGTGGCGCGCGAAAACAACATCGATATTCCCACCCTCTGCTACTTCAACGGCCTTAACGGCGTCGGCGCATGCCGGCTTTGCCTGGTCGAGGTGAAGGGCAACAACAAACTGTTGCCCGCATGCGTCACCCAGGCTCAGGAAGGCATGGAAGTAACCGCACATTCCCCGCAACTGCACGAGTATCGCAAGCTCATCATCGAGCTGCTGCTCACCGAGCGCAGCCACGTCTGCGCCGTCTGCGTCTCGTCAGGTCATTGTGAATTGCAGTCGCTTGCCCAGAAGCTCGGCGTGAATCACGTGACCTTGCCCTACCTGCATGAGCAGTGCAAAGCCGACGGCTCGCACCGGCATTTTGTCGCCGACCACAATCGCTGCGTGCTCTGCACCCGCTGCATGCGCGTCTGCGATGAAATTGAAGGCGCGCATACCTGGGATATCACCGGCAGAGGCATCAGGTCGCGCATGATCACCGATATGGGTGAGCCCTGGGGAGATTCTGAAACCTGCACGAACTGCGGCAAGTGTGTAAGCGTTTGCCCGGTGGGCGCACTGGTGGAGAAAGGCAAGGCGGTTGCGGAGATGACCAAACCGAACTTCCTGCCTTACCTCATCCAGATGCGCGGGAAGGGGCAGTAATGGACAAGGCACGCATTGCAACACTTTGGCTGGATGGATGTTCGGGTTGCCACATGTCTCTGCTTGACATCGACGAACGCTTGCTGGATATTGCGTCCGCTATCGAGCTGGTCTTCAGTCCGCTCGTGGACAACAAAGAATTTCCTGAAAACGTCGACCTCACATTGGTCGAAGGCGCGTTGGCCAACGAAGAGGACATCGAAAAGATCAAAATGGTGCGCGCCCGGACCAAGTTGCTGGTGGCGCTGGGCGATTGCGCGGTGACCGGCAACGTGCCGGCGATGCGCAACAACTTTGTACTGGCCGATGTGCTCCACCGCGGCTACGTTGACAACGCAACCGCCAACTGCGGGCCGCCGGTTCACGAGGTCCCGCAATTGGAGCCGAAGGTTATACCACTGCACGAGCTGGTCGCTGTCGATCTCTTCGTGCCCGGATGCCCGCCTTCCGCCGACCTTATCTTTTTTGTCCTGAGTGAAGTCCTGGCCGGGCGCATCCCCGACTTGAGCACACGGAGCCATTTCGGAAATTAGGAGCAGACCGATGCAGACCATACGAATCGATGGAATTACACGCATTGAAGGCCACGGCAGGATCACCATCCAACTGGACGATCACGGCGTTGTTGAGGACGCGCATCTGCACGTCCTCCAGTTCCGTGGATTTGAAAAGTTATGTGAAGGCCGCCCATTCTACGAGATGCCTTCTATCACCGCGCGCATCTGCGGCATCTGCCCGGTCAGCCACCTGCTGGCCGGCGCAAAAGCCTGCGATGCCATCATGGGCCTGCGCATTCCTGAGGCCGCTGAGATGCTGCGCCGCATCGTGCACCTCGCCCAGATAACCCAATCGCACGCGCTCAGCTTCTTTCACCTCTCCTCGCCCGACTTCCTCATGGGCTGGGATTCCGACCCGCGCGAGCGAAACCTGCTCGGCCTGGTTGACAAGCATCCTGATCTGGCGCTGAGCGGCATACGCTTGCGCAAGTGGGGACAGCAGGTCATCGATCTGGTCGGTGGCCGGCGCATTCACAATCCGTGGATCGTCCAGGGCGGCGTTGCCTCACCTCTCACCATGGCCAAGCGCGACGAGATCCTCAGCGGCATTCCCGACGCCCTCGCCATAGCCCTGCGCACTCTCATCTTCTTCAAGCACATGATGGAGAAACTCGGCGAAGAAACCGAAGTCTTCGGCAACTTCCGCTCCATGTTCATGGCCATCGGCCGCGAAGACGGAAACCTCTGCCTCTATGGCTCACGCCGCCGCCACGAGGGCTGGTTGCGCTTCGCCGACGCGGATGGAAACATCGTCGCCGACAATATTCATCCTCGCGATTATCAGGAGTACATCGGCGAGGCTGTCGACTCCGCAAGCTACATGAAAGCCCCTTATTACAAGCCGCTCGGTTATCCCGCGGGCATGTATCGTGTCGGCCCGGCTGCGCGACTCAATATGTGCCGGCAATGCGGAACCCCGCACGCCGACAAGGCATTGAACGAGTTCCGCCACATGTATGGCAATATCTCGCTCAGTTCCTTCCACAACCATTACGCGCGATTGATCGAGATCATCTTCGCCATCGAGCGCATGGAGCAGATCCTCGAGATGCCCATCATTCTCACCGACGACGTCCGCGCCGAGGCCAAGGCCAATGAGGCCGAGGGTGTTGGCATCATCGAAGCGCCGCGCGGCACACTCATCCACCACTACAAGGTCGACGGCGACGGCATGATGACCGGCGCAAATCTCATCGTCGCCACGGCACACAACACGCTCGCCATGAATCACGGCCTCAAGCAGGTGGCTGAGAACTACATCTCAGGCCACGAGGTGACCGAAGGCATGCTCAACCGCATGGAAGGCCTCATTCGCTCCTTCGACCCATGCCTGAGTTGCGCCACTCACGCCGACGGCACCATGGATCTGATCGTTGATGTTGTCGACTCCGAGGGCCAACTCCAGCAAAGGCTTGCAAGGCGGCGTTGAACATCTTTGCACTCTGCAATTGAAGGTGAAGTTAGCCTTTGTTTCAAAATCAAGTTGACTGGGGTGATGCGGCAGCAAACCCATCCTCCAACACAAACTGCTGCGACAGCGCTCACATCCATCCTGCCAGTGGCACCATTAACTTCGATTCAGAACGCAATAGGCCCGGCAACTGGCTTCATTGATCCCGTGTGCAATAAGACCGCGCGCGTTGAAGCCCACTTACCGCTCTTTTTTTGACCGGGCCAAAGCAGTCGATTAAGATTCAAAACAAGATGGGGATGTGCCGTCAGTTCAAATGAAGGCTCACTTGAGGTGATTCGAATGGCGTTATTGAACAACGGACATGTCAGGGTACTCTCTCACTTTTTCGCACTGGCTCTTTTCGCACTTTTAATTCTCAGCCTCATGGGATGCAGCAGCTCAACCAGCGGCGGCGGTGGCGGCGGCGGCTCAATACAAACTGCAAATCCCTCCATCGCAGTCAACACCACGCAGAACGGCGTGCAGAACGGCGCGTCCATCGTCAGCCTCACTTGCAGCACCGTCGGCGCAACCATTTACTACACCGTCGACGGCTCAACTCCCACCACCGGCTCGCAGATCTATGAAGCCCCATTTCTCGTCGCCTCAAACCTCACCGTGAAGGCGCTCGCAGTAGCACCGGGAGACACCTCCAGCAACATCGCCTCGCAAACCTTCACTCCCAACATCGCCTCCGGCACATTGGTCTGGTCCGACGAGTTCAATAACACCACCGGCGCAATCGCCCAGCCCAACCCCGCCCTCTGGACTTACGACACCGGTGCCTCAGGCTGGGGCAACAATGAGCTGGAAAATTACTGCGCTTGGGGTTCCAACACCTCGCCCTGTAGCGCCGCAAATCCCAACGCATTCGTTGACACCAACGGCTACCTGAACATCGTCGCCCAAGAGCCTTCCGCCGGCGTCTACACCTCCGCCCGCATGAAGTCCCAGGGCTTGTTCAGCGCTCAATACGGCCGCGTTGAAACGCGCATCAAGGTTCCTGAAGCACAAGGCCTCTGGCCCGCATTCTGGATGCTCGGCAACAACATCACCACTGTCAACTGGCCGGCCTGCGGCGAAATGGATGTTCTCGAGCGCGTCAACACCGCTGGCACTCCTGATTGGAACGCGGGCTCCATACACGGCACCGGATTCATCGGCAGCAACCTGGGAACGGATTTTTATTTCCCAGCCGGGCAGACCGCCGCGCAGTGGCACACCTATGGAACCATCTGGGGACCGAATAGTGTCGAATACTATATCGATATTCCCAGCACACCCTACGCCACTTACACCAACGCCAGTCTAAGCGGCCTCTCCGGCGCAACCTGGCCCTTCGACAACGGCCGCAGCAGCTTCTTCATCATCAACCTCGCCGTCGGCGGAAGTTGGCCCGGCTCGCCGGACAACACCACCCCTTTCCCATCCACCATGCTCGTCGACTACGTCCGCGTCTACACAAAATAAGCGCGCATCAACACAAAAAGCCTGGAGCATGGCTCCAGGCTTTTTCTTAGCTCAAATCAAAAGATCAAATTATCAATCAGCCGCGTCTTGCCCACATACGCCGCCACCGCGCACAGACTTCCCTTCTCCGCGTGCTCCACCGGAACAAGCGTCGCCCACTTCGCTATCTCCACAAAATCCAAACGCACCGCCGGTTCCGTGGCAAACACCTTCAGCGCCGCCTCGCGCAATATCGTCGCATCGCGCTCACCCGCACTGAATAGCTCTTGCACGCCCCGCAGAGCGCGGCTCAATACCAACGCCTGCTTCCGCTCAGCCACGCTCAAATATCTG
The DNA here is from genome assembly GCA_903842845.1 of uncultured Acidobacteriaceae bacterium. Classification (GTDB taxonomy): domain Bacteria; phylum Acidobacteriota; class Terriglobia; order Terriglobales; family Acidobacteriaceae; genus CAIMNN01. Next base: position 13,758 of record CAIMNN010000163.1, read on the forward strand.
TTCCGCGAGCTCATCGCCAGTCCATCTGCC
>CAIMNN010000164.1 GCA_903842845.1 uncultured Acidobacteriaceae bacterium
CGAGCGGCCACGGCAGGAGCTTGTCAGATTGGACCAGTTGGAAATTCTGCGCTCGCCGCTTGCGGAGCCGGTCAATTATCTGCGCGCGGCGGTTTTGAGCTTCTACGCCGAGACGCTTGAAGAGACGCTGCCGGAGCGCGACCCGCAGGACGCGGTTTACCGCCTGCTCTATTCGGTCCTCGATCTCACCACCTCCGACCACCCCTGGCTCCCGCTCACCTACTTCTCGCTCTGGATGACCCGCCTCATGGGCTGGCTCCCCGAGCTAACCCGCTGCACCCTCTGCGCCGAGCCCCTCAACTCCGACGACCCCGGCAGCTTCCACGCCTATGCCGACGGCCTCTTCTGCCGCACCCACTCCGGCCTCGGCCACCGCACCCTCAGCGCCGAATCGTGGCAGCTCGCCCACCGCATCCTCCGCCAACCCATCGCCACACTCGCGGCAGAAGAGTTCCCCCGCCGCCGCGCAGCCGACCTCCGCCTCTTCGCGCTTCAGGCTCTGGAGCGGCACCTTGAACGAAGACTGAGGTCTGCGGATGCGATCAGCCGTATGAACGGCTGAATTCTCATATTGATGTTGACTATCTGTAATCGAACGATTACAATTAATCATGTTCATCGTCAAGCCGCTGCCGGAATTTACTCGTTGGCTCGACAGCTTGACTGACGCTAAAGTACGCGGCGTGGTTCTTGCGCGCATCAAGCGCCTTGAATTTGGATTGTTCGGTGATGTTACCCCGGTCGGTGAGGCTGTCTCTGAACTTCGCATTCATTACGGAGCCGGTTGGCGGATATATTTCACACAACGCGGCAAACAGATAATCGTGCTTCTTATCGGCGGCACAAAAAAGACACAAAGGCGCGACATCGAGTTGGCAAAAAAGCTGGCAGCACATCTCGACTGAAAGGCGGAATAAAAATGGTCAAGCGTATCAAAGTCAAAGAGCTTCCCGCATTCGACGCGGCTCCTTATCTCAACAATGAGGAAACCATCGCCGCCTATCTCACTGACATTCTCGAAGCCAACGATGTGGGCCTTCTCGCCGCGGCTCTCGGTGATATAGCCCGTGCGCGTGGCATGGCGGAGATAGCAAAATCAGCCGGCATCACTCGCGAGGCTCTATACAAAGCTCTGCGCCCCGGCAGTGAACCGCGCCTCAGCACCGTCAATCGTGTCTGCGCCGCGCTGGGAGTGCGTCTAGTCGCCCAGCCCGTTCACTCCGCTTGATCCATACCGCGAGTAACGCCAGCTATCCCACCTCATATGGCTGCTAAAATCAAACCAAAGCTCACCACAAGAGAGTCCACGTGCCTCAAACAAAAAAAAATACTGCGCTCACCTTTCAGGAGCTCCTCTTCCGCCTCCAGGGCTTCTGGGCCGAGCGGGGATGCGTTCTTCAGCAGCCCTTTGACGTCGAGGTCGGCGCCGGAACCATGGCGCCCGAAACCTTTTTGCGCGTCCTTGGACCCCGCCCTTACAAGGTCGGCTATGCGCAGCCCTCGCGTCGCCCTGCCGATGGCCGCTACGGCGAGAACCCCAACCGACTCTACAAGCACACCCAGTTTCAGCTCATCCTGAAGCCGCCGCCGGTCAACGTGCAGGAGCTCTATCTCCAATCGCTCGAGGCCATCGGCATCGACCTCAAGCGCCACGACCTCAAGTTCGAAGAAGACAACTGGGAGTGGCCCGCGGGCGGAGCCTGGGGCGTGGGCTGGCAGGTGATGCTCGACGGGCTTGAGATCACGCAGTTCACTTACTTCCAGCAGTGCGGCGGTATGGACCTGGACCCCATCTGCGCTGAGCTGACCTACGGCCTCGAACGCATCGCCGCGTTTTTGCAGGATGTGGACTCGATCTATGACATAGTGTGGGCGCGCGACCCCGAGACCGGCGCAACCGTTACCTACGGCCAGGTCCGCCTCGAAGAGGAGCTTCAGCTCTCCGTCTACAACTTTGAGTACGCCGAAATAGACAAGCTCTGGGAGCACTTCCGCCTTTACGAAGCAGAAGCAACCGCGCGGCTCGATGAAGCGAAAAAACTCTTCGCCGACGACAAGGCCGCAGCCACGGACAAGCGCCGCTTCCCGCTTCTCGCCGTCTACGAGCTCGCGCTCCGCTGCTCCAATTTGTTTAATCTTCTCGACGCACGAGGCGCAGTCAGCGTGACGGAACGTGTCGGCGTGATTGGACGCATACGCAATCTCGCCGTTGGCGTCGCCAAGGCCTACGCACAGCAGCAGGCTGCTGCATAAGAAATTCAAAACC
>CAIMNN010000165.1 GCA_903842845.1 uncultured Acidobacteriaceae bacterium
CAGCGAAGGCTGCTGCACATCCTGTGAAGCCAGCCAAGCCAGAACCTAAAAAGCCTGAGCCCAAGCATGTGCCAGCCAAGAAGGCGGCTGCGCCAGCGAAGAAGGCCGCAAAGCCCGCACCTGCCAAAAAGGCTGAGAAGAAGCCTGCCAAGACGGCTCCGAAGCCGAAGGCCAAAGCAAAGCCTGAGACTAAGAAGCACGACCACAAAAAGCACGAAAAAGACAAGAAGAAGGGCAAGAAGAAGTAAGTTCACCAACCAACACGAAAGAGCGCAGCTTAGGCTGCGCTCTTTCGTGTTTTCGTCTTATCAATCGCGCGCTCGTTTCGTACCGCCCTGTGCTATTGTCAAATTCAATCCCAATCATCCGGAGGAGTTCTTATGCATTTGAAGTTGAACCGGGCTATTTTTGTCTTCGCCCTTGCATTGCTCTGCACTGCTGTTGCAAGCGCGCAAACTGAAAAGATATCCGCGACTGAGGGGAAGGGCTACCGCAGCGAACGGGGCGGCTGGATATTCGTTCACCTTGAGGGCACTCCGTCGGAGGTCGGCTACCAGCACGGCCGCCTGCTCTCGGCAGAGATAGAAGACATGTACAACGTCTACCACTTCGAGATGCCACACTCCACCAAACGCGACTGGGAGTTCTTCCGCAATGCGGCGAAGAGTATGTTGTGGCCGCACATCGACGCCGAGTATCGCGCGGAGCTTGAAGGCATCACCAAGGGAATTCAATCGAAGGGCGTGAAGCTGGACCTGTGGGACATCGTCGCCATGAACGCGGCGCTCGAACTGCCCGGCTATTACGTGCCCTGGCTCGACAAGCGCCAGCACGCCGTGAACGCGCCACATCTCACGCCTCCGGGCAACTGCTCGGCGTTCATTGCCACCGGCAGTTATACCAAGGGCGGCAAGATAGTCATCGCACACAACAACTGGTCCACTTACGCCGAGGGCGCGCGCTGGACTGTGATGTTTGACATTCAGCCGACCAACGGCCACCGGCTGCTCATGGACGGGCAGCCGGGCTTCATCTCGAGCGACGACGACTTCGGAGTGAACGACGCGGGCATGATGATCACCGAGACCACCATCACGCAGTTCATCGGCTGGAACCCCAATGGCATTCCAGAGTTCGTCCGTGCGCGGCGTGCGATGCAGTACTCGGCTTCGATAGACGAGTACGTCGTAATCATGGAGAAGGGGAACAACGGCGGCTATGCCAATGACTGGCTGGTGGGCGACCGCAAGACGGGCGAGATAGCTTACCTTGAGCTTGGCCTCAAGAACACACCGCTTTGGCGCAAGAAGGACGGCTACTTCATCAGCTCGAACTTTGCGCGCGACAAGAAACTCATCTCCGAAGAGACCGAGCAGTTCAACATCGACGACATGAGCAGCTCGCCCAACGCGCGCCGCGTCACCGCCGGCAAGATGATAGAGGACAACAAGGGGCAGATAGATGTTGAGCTCGCCGAGAAGTTCCTCTCCGATCACGTAGACAGTTACACCGGCAAAGTTGACCCCGACGAGCGCTCGCTGTGTGGGCACATCGACAAGTCGCCGCGTGGAGTGAAGATCTGGGACGATCCGGCGTATTATCCTGATGGCGCTGTCACCGGCAAGGTCACAGACTCGGACCTGGCGGGCAAGATGAGCCTCATCGGCCACGCGGGGCATCCTTGTGGTGAAGACTTTTTGGCCGCGCCCTTCCTCAAGGCGCACCCTGAGTTCGAGTATCTGCGGCCCATTCTGAAAGACATGAAGTCAGGCCCGTGGACTACGTTTGTGTCGGGTGAGGGGAAATAAGCAGGGATTTAGTGTAATAAGACAACAACCCGGCCTGATTGCCAGCGCCGGGTTGTTAATTGCATTAAAGGTTTAGCGGCCGCCGCCCTTGCGTGCCATGTAGCAGTTCCGGCAGAAGACCGGACGATCGCCACGAGGCTCAAAGGGGACAGTTGTGGTTTGACCGCAGCCGGAACAAATAACCGGCGTGCCTTGAGACGATGACGAGGAGCGGTGGCCACCCCCATGGTCGTTCTTTTTGGCCATACGGCAGTTTTTGCAACGCTTGGGTGTGGAGTAACCGCGCTCCTGGAAAAACTGTTGATCGGCGGCGGTAAATGTAAAATCCTGCCCGCAGTCGCTGCACGTTAATTGAAGGTCTTCAGCCATGGGACTCCTTACAAGGAATTGTACCCTTGACTGCCACAATTGCAGCAAGAATTAATTAGTCAATACTTTTTGTGCCCTGTCAGGCAATGGGCATGCTGTGCACTGCCAGGCAACGGGTCCATTGGGTAAACTCAGTGGGCGGGGGCATTGGATGGGCGGGGAAGAGCAAAATCCGGCGGAACTGTTAGCCCGCGACCTGATCACGCGTATTCTGGCCGGCGAGCGCGAGCTCTTCCATGACCTCATCCGCCCTATTGAGCGCTCCATA
>CAIMNN010000166.1 GCA_903842845.1 uncultured Acidobacteriaceae bacterium
GTGGCGATTGACGCGCGGAGAGTTGCGGGTGAGCCGGTGGAGCGGGCTGAGGTTTTTATTCACGGTGGGCGGAAGAGTTCGGGGCGCAAAGTTGTGGAGTGGGCGCGCGAGGCGGAGGAGCGCGGGGCGGGAACGCCGGAGCATTTTGTGGATGTGTTTACGCGGGGGCGAGCGGATGCGGCGCTGGCGGCGAGTATTTTTCATTTTGGTGTGTCGAGTGCGCGGTCGCTCAAAGAAGAGTTGCGGACGGCGGGGATTCCGGTGAGGTTGCCATGTTAATTCCATCGATCGATCTGATGGGTGGGCGGATTGTGCAGCTGGTGCAGGGCGAGAAGTTGCGGCTTGCGTTTGATGATTTTGAATATTGGATTGCGAAGTTCGCGCGGTATCCGCTGGTGCAGTTGATCGATCTGGATGCGGCGCTGCGGCAGGGGGACAATGCGGCGCTGGTTGCGGAGTTTGCGAAACGGTTGCCGTGCCAGGTGGGCGGAGGGATTCATACGGTGGAGCGGGCGCGGCAGGTGCTGGAGAGTGGTGCGCGGCGGGTGATTCTAGGCTCGGCGTTGTTTGTGGCTGACGAAGTGGAAGCGCGGGTGAATGTGAAGTTTGCCGCGGAGATGGCAGCGGCGATAGGTGCGGAGAGAATCGTTGCGGGCATCGACACGAAGAATGGGAAGATTGCGGTGAAGGGATGGAAGGCGCAGGTTGCGCTGACGCCGGATGCGGCGATGCCGGAGTTGGAGCCGTTTGTGGGCGCGTATTTGTACACCCATGTGGACGGCGAGGGATTGCTGGGCGGGTTTCCGATCGAAGTGGCGCGGAGACTGCGCGGGCTGACGAAGCGGCAGTTGATTGTGGCTGGTGGAATCCGAAGCCAGGAAGAGATTGATGCGTTGCACGCGATGCAAGTGGATGCGGTAGCGGGGATGGCGGTTTATACGGACCTGTTGAAGGTGTGATGGTTTTCACAGACGCGGTTGATGGTTGCTGTAATCTGATAAAAAGCTAACAGGCGAGATGGAGAGCAGTAGAAGGAGCAGGGACGATGGCGAATGCAGGAGCGATGCGAGTCGCACACAGACTGGATGAGGTTGGTTTTTCTGACATTGTGCAGATACGCAACAAGGTGATGGCACTGCGTGCGGCGGGCGAGAAGGTTCATGCCTTCCATGGCGGCGAGCCGTTCTTTGAGACTCCTGAGCCGATCAAGCAGGCTGCGGTGAAGGCGCTTGCGGATAATCAGACGCATTATGCGCCGTCGTCGGGTATTGCGCCGTTGCGCGAGGCTCTGGTGAAGAAGTTGGCGGCGAAGAACAATATCGACGCGACGGTGGATGAAGTGATTGCGACGGTGGGCGGATCGCAGGCGTTGTATGGCGCGTTTCAGACGGTGCTTGACCCGGGCGATGATGTACTTGTGTTTGATCCTTACTGGACGCCGATCAGCGATTTGATACGCGGCACGCAGGCGCGGCCGCTGCTGGTGCCCACGGTGTCGGCACGGCGGAATGGAATTCGCAAAACGCTGAAGCAGTTCTCGACGCCGAAGACGAGAGCGATCTACTACAACACGCCGCAGAATCCGAGCGGGGTGGTGTTTACGCGTGCGGAGGCGGAAGAGGTTGCGGCGTTTGCGCAGGAGCGCGACCTGCTGGTGATAGCCGACGAGGCGTATGAGGACCTGGTGTATGAGGGTGAGCATTTTTCGATAGCGTCCTTGCCGGGGATGGCGGAGCGGACGATAACGTGCTTCACGTTTTCGAAGACGTATGCGATGACGGGCTGGCGTGCGGGATATGCGGTTGCGAAAGAGCCGTTCATGACCGGGTTGCGGAAGATAGTGCTGTACTCGACAAATGGCGTGACGACGCCGGTGCAGTATGCGATGGTTGAGGCGCTGAAGACGACGGGGAAAGAGATTGCGGCGCGTAGAGAAGATTACCGCAAGCGGCGCGACCTGCTGGTTGCAGCGCTGAACGCGGTGGGGCTGACGTGCGAGCCGCCGGCGGGGGCGTTCTATGCGTTCCCGAATGTTGAGAAGATAAGCCGCAACAGCAAAGAGGCGGCGCGGTTGCTGCTGGAGAAGGCGCACATTGCGACGATACCGGGATCGGTGTTCGGCGCGCAGGGCGAGGGGTATTTGCGCTTCAGTTATGCGGTGACGCTGGAAGAGATTGAGGAATGCGCGAAGGCGCTGAAGAAGTTCCTGAAATAGATCAGGCTGACTCTTCCTGCATTTTTCGTTCCTCAAGGGTGCGGCCCGTCTCTGTGCGGACGGTGCGGAGGATGCGCGCGATCTGCTTCAAGTGCAGTTGGACGGCGTAGGCACGCAAGACCTCTTCCTGAGAAAAGCTAGTTCCCATGTGACGGAGTGAGTCCATTTTTTGCTCGAGGGCCGCGATGTCAGCGGCGAGCGAGAGCTTGCCCAGAGGCACATTGAACTTCCAGCGGTGGATGCATCCGGCGACAAAATGAAACGTGGCGTGGATGTCGGTGGCGAGCTTGCCGAGTTCCGGTTCGAGCTGCTGCGCGAATTGGTCGTTGTTGCTGTTGCGGACGGAGAGCTCGAGGGCGGCGAGCGCATCGCGGAGTGAACGCGCGAATTGCGATAACATGCCTGATGCTTCGAGGATGCCGACTCCGCCAGAGGGCTCGTTGCGCGCCGTGTCCATGAGCTGATTGTTGGTGCGGCGGCGGTTGTCGCACTGTGTGCGGAGGTCGTTGAGACGCTCGTCGGGCGTGCCGCTGAATCCTTTGAGGACTGCTTCAAAAAAAGCGCCGAGCTGGAGGAACTCTTCTGCGAGACTTTCGCGGAGGCGAATGCGCGCGCGCTCGGGCAGGACGAGTGTGGAGACGGCGAGAGCGATGGCGATGCCGAGCAGGACCTCGATGACGCGATGCAGCGCGATGGTGTAGTCCATGGCGTGCTTTTGCTGAATCATGATGATGACGACGGTGACGCCGGCGAGACGCGTGCTGCCTTTGAGTCCGAGGAGGACGCAGACGACGGTGCTCGCCGTGAGCGCGAGTAGGAAGTTCCAGGGCTGCACGGAGTAAAGCGAGAAGGTGAAACCGAAGACGGCACCGATGAGGGTTCCTATGGCGCGGTCGCGCGATGCGGTGACGGTGGAGCCGACGTAGGATTGCAGAACGATGATGACGGTGATGACGGCCCAGTAGCCGTCATTCAAGCCGAGAGCCTGCGCGACGAACCAGGCGATGGTGGCGGCGAGGGTGGTTTTGGCGGCGTGAATGAGCAGGCGGGAGCGCTCGCTGCTGAGGCGGTCAAGCCAACTGCTGCCTGAGAGCGCCGAGAGCGAAGGGTCCATGTCGGTGATGGATTCGTTTCTTCGTTTGTTGAATCGCATGTCTACACTACAAGTTTCTCATCTGCGTAAGGCGGTTGTACCATGAATTAAGAAACACCCCTTTGTTTCTGCCAAAAAGAAAATGAGGTGCCGTCATGATCCGGGTCGGATACCCAGAGAAACTTGCGTTTGCGTTGCCTGCGGAGATACCGGCGGGCGTTGAGTTGGTGCCATTGGCCGACCATTTGGAGGGAACAGTGGAGCTGGATGTGTTGATAGGCGATCCGTACTACTCGCGCACGATTGCGAAGTGGCCGCACCTGCGCGGAGTGAAGCTGCTGCTGGCGCTGCTGGCAGGGACGGAGTGGGCTCCGCCGCTAGTGGGGCCGACGGTGACGATATGCAATGCGCGCGGGGCGCATACGATTGCGACGGCGGAGTGGGCGCTGACGGCGATGCTATCGATGTTGAAGTACATTCCACTGCACGCGGAGATACAGAAGAGCGGGCAATGGAAGCGACGGTTTGAGCTGGCGAAGCATTATGCGGAGGTGACGGGCGATAAGCGCGAGTTGGAGCCGCCGGTGTTGCAAGAGGAGCTGCACGGAAAGAAAATTTTGATGGTGGGGCATGGGTCGATAGGGCAGGAGATAGAGAAGCTGCTTGCGCCTTTTGAGGTGAAGCTTACGCGTGTGGCGCGGTCGGCGCGAGAGACGCCGAAGGTTCATGCGATTGCGGAGTTGGATGCGTTGCTGCCTGAAGCGGAGATTGTGGTGCTGATATTGCCGGCGACGGAAGAGACGCGGAATTTGATAGACGCGCGGCGGCTGAAGCTGATGAAGCAGGGGACGTTGATTGTGAATGCTGCGCGAGGGACGATCATCGATACCGATGCGTTGGTGGCGGCGTTGCAGGCAGGGCATGTGAGAGCGGCGCTTGATGTGACGGAGCCGGAGCCGCTGCCGGAGGGGCACGCGCTGTGGCATTGCCCGAACGTGCTGGTGACGACGCATATTGGCGGGTCGACGCCGATGTTTGCGAGGCGTGCGGTGCGTGTGGCGTTTGAGGAGTTGGCGCGGTATGTGAAGGGCGAGCCGCTGGAGAATGAAGTGCAATTAGGGAACAGCGATTAGGGAACAGGGAACAGGGCCGAAGTCAGATGTCAGAAGTCAGGGGTCAGGGTTTTCCGAACGCATAGTTAGGATTATTGCGCGGCGATGTGACTAAGCGCGCTCGGCGCGGCGCCAGTCGCGCCAGCCGATGAGTGCGAGGATGGCGAGGATTGCGTAGAGCGGGGATGTTAGCAGCAATCCTTTGTAAAGATATTCACCGATATAGATAAGGTTGACGACGACCCAGAGCGGCCAGTTGATAGTGTTTTTGCGCGCCTGCCACCAGCTTGCGAGGAGGCTGAAGCACATGAGTTGCGCGTCGAGGTAGGGAAGTGCGGCGTGAATGTGCTGCATGAGCAGGCCCCAGAGAATTGCGATGAGCGCAGTGGCGGGGATGAGGAGGAGTGCGCGCTTCGGGAGTGGGATGACGCGGATGGAGCCTTCAGCGGCGAGGCCGCGATGCCAATACCACCAGCCGTAGAGTGTGAAGCCGATGAAGAAGATTTGCAGGAGCGTGTCAGAGTAGAGGCGCGCCTGATAGAAGACGATGAGATAGATTACGTCAGCGATGAGGGTGATGGGCCAGCAGAGCATCTTGCGGCGGGTGGTGAGCCAGATGCCGAGGATTGTGGTGATGACACCGGCGGCCTCGAGCCAGTTTTGAGAAAGCCAGTTAATGAGCGCAGTCATGGGCGGCCTCCTCGATGGAGTGAAGGAAAGCTGCGCCTTCGTCTGATGCGAACCAGTGCGCGTGACCGAGAAGATAGCCATCGACGGCAAGGTGGGCTTTGGATGAGGAGTTGAGGACGGAGATGAAGTAGTCGGCTTCGCTCAGTGCGAACTCGGCGTGGCAGAGGGCGAGCATGGGCGCGAGGGCTGCGGCTTCGGTGTGTGTGAAGGGGCGGGTGGAGGCGTAGCCGTGGATGAGAGCGCGTGCGTGGTCGAGGTGAACGGGGAGCGGAGAGATTTTGCCGAGAGAGAGCCACTCGATGCAGTTGCGCTCGAGGGCGAGTGCGAGGTCGTGGATTGCGGTGGTGCGGTCGGCGAGGCCGAAGTCGATGGCGGCGGAGGCGGAGTTGTTGAGCCAGAGGAGATTGGATGCGTGCCAGTCGTTGTGGGTCCACTGTGAGCCGTGTGTGGGGAGAAGCGGAAGCAGACGTTGATGGAATGGAGCGAGGAGTGCGAAGGCTTCAGCGGTTTGAGATGAGCTGGCGATGTAAGCCGCGAGCTGCGAGCGGGTGGAGAGAAATACTTGTAGCGCGGTGAGTGGATCGGCGGCGGCGAAGATTGTAAAACTTGAAACAAGATGACGTGCGCTGCGGCGTGGGGCGGGGAAGCTTTGTGCGGCGAGATGAAAGCGGCCGAGGAGTTCACCGGCGGAGTGGGCGTGGGCGATGGATTGGAAGGGCGTCCAGGAGAGGGCGTCGCGGTAGAGGTCATCGCCGGCGGGGACAGA
>CAIMNN010000167.1 GCA_903842845.1 uncultured Acidobacteriaceae bacterium
CCGCGGGCGGCTGGTCCTTGGGAATCTCTTTGCCGTTGTAGATGAGCGTCACGTCGGCGTGGAACTGTTTGTAGTCGGAATATTTGATGGTCTGGCGGATATGCACATCCTGCGCCATGTATCCGTGGCCGCCGGCAAAGTGCAGCACGCCCTCGCCAATCGTGTACACCGGGAACCAGTAATGCCCGTCAATCTGCTGCCGCCACGTCATGAACGGCGGATGCAGGTCCTCCTGACCCTTCTTCGTGTCGTCCGGCACTATCCAACCGTTGGTGACGACTATCTGAAGCGCGTCCGTGTCCACCCAGACGCGGCCCTTCAGGTAGCGCTTCTTTTTGTCGATCATCTTCGGTGCAACATCAAAGACGTAGCAGTCGATCTCGTCCACCTGCTGCTTGCCAATATATTTAATGTCGTAGTTCTGAATCTCCTCGGTCGTCAGCAGCATGGAGAGGTTCTGCTGAATGTCCTGGAGGTCCGACGGGCTCATGGCGATGCGCTGCAAGCTGACCGTCGGCGCCATGACGACATGCTCGGTGCGGCGACCGGTGGAGTCGAAAATGACATCGGTCACGTCAAAATATTCACCCGATGGCTTGTCGTCCTCGTTGTATTCGGTCAGCTTCACGGTGCGGCGATAGGTGTAATTGTCCAGCGCCTTGCGGAACTTGCTCTCCTGCGCGGCAAAGTTCTTGATGATCTCTTCGGGCTTGATTTTTGGCTCGCGAATGTCCATCTTCCCAAAACCCGAGTCCATGGGCATGGGCGTGAAGCTGTCTTTTTCTTGCGCGCCTGCGGGTGTGTGCTCGGCCAACAGGAAAACCAGCGCGGCAGCCAGAAGAGCGGCAAATAGAATTCGGGGAATGCGCAAGGGAACCTCCACCTATATATAGATTAGACGCGCCCGGCGGCTGTGGGGTTGAACGGCACGTGTCCCAAGTTTTGCTTTTTGCTCCTTGATAGAAACTCTCCGTTCTCCCCACACGTTGTCATCCTGAGCGGAGGGAGCGAAGCGACCGTAGTCGAAGGATCTGCGGTTGCTTTTAGGTTTTCCATATGAGTATGATTTTTGCCGTGAAGGAACATCATTACTTTACATACATCGTAGCCAGCCAGAGCCACACCTTGTATATCGGGGTTACCAGTAATTTGCTCAAACGGGTCTTCCAACACAAATGGAAGGAATATGAGGGATTCACCGCGAATTACAATTGCGACCGGCTCGTATGGTTCGAAGGCTATCAGGACGTGGGTAAAGCAATAGCGCGTGAAAAGCAGTTAAAGGGATGGAGACGCGAGAAGAAGATCGCATTGATAGAAAAGCTGAACCCTACATGGACTGACCTGAGCCGGGATTGGTATGAGTATGAGCCGCGAGATTACAACCGCGCATTTGACCGGATGAACAATTGAGAGAAAAGCAACCGCAGATTCTTCGACTACGCGCCTACGGCGCTGCGCTCAGAATGACAGCGTTAAGGGAGAACCGGCAACGCATACACCTAAAGCAGGTCAGTGAGTGCTAAAATTCTCTCGCTATTTCGAAAAGGAAATGACCATGACCAAGCAGACGGCGAAACGCATCGAAAAGATTTTATTTGTGCTCGTAACCCTGTTCAGCTTCATCGCAGGCGCTCAGCAAAAACGCCCCATGAGCTTTGACGACATGATGGCCATGAAGCGCCTCGGCGAAACCGCCGTCAGCAAGGACGGCCATTGGCTCGCCTACTCCGTCACCTCGGTCGACCTCAAGGCCTACACCAAAACAACCGTCACCTATATACCGGCGATTGACGCCGACAATGCCGATCCGATGCTGGCCACCGCGCTCGAGCCCGGCGACTCCGGCCTTCAGTTCGCACCTGACGGAAAAAGCATTCTCTTTCTCTCCGGCCGCGGCATCGGCACGCAGATCTGGCGCGCGGAGTTTGACCCGGCGACGGGCAAGACGACGAACCCGACAAAGCTGACCGCAATCGCCACCGAAGCCGACAACGCGCAGTGGTCGCC
>CAIMNN010000168.1 GCA_903842845.1 uncultured Acidobacteriaceae bacterium
CAGAGCCTGTTGAATCTGCAAGCCGGCGAAACAGTGCGGAATATTCTGCCGGTGCGCGATCTGGAAGAAGAAGGCAAGTTTGTTTTCTTCGCCACGCGCCAGGGCACGGTGAAGCGCACACCTCTCAAAGACTTTTCCAACGTCATGGCCCGCGGGATTATCGCCATCGGCATTGACGGCGAAGACGAGCTTGTATCAGCGCGGCTCACCAACGGAACAGAGATAGTCTTTCTGGCGACGCATTTGGGAATGGCGATCCGCTTTGACGAGAACGACGTGCGCTCGATGGGCCGCCCGGCGTTTGGCGTGCGCGGCATTGAGCTTGCCAAGAATGATTACGTCATCGGAACTGCCGTCACGCCGAGCAAGCACAAGGAAGGCGAGTTCAGAATTCTCGCCATCACCGAGAACGGCTTCGGCAAGCGCACCGATGTGGAAGAGTACCGTCTGCAATCGCGCGGCGGCAAGGGCGTCAAGAACATGGCTGTCACCGACCGCATCGGCAAGGTCAGCTCAATTCAGTTGGTCGATGACAGCTCGGAGCTCATGGTCATCAGCCAGTGGGGCAAGATCATCCGCATTGACACCAAGACCGTCCGCTCAGCGGGCCGCGCCACGCAAGGCGTGCGCCTGTTGAACCTCGAAGCCGAGGACAAGGTCGCCGCAGCGGTCATCATTCCGCCGGAAGAACTGAAGGATGATGAGCCGACGTTGTTGCAGTAGCTTTGAGTAGAAACAAAAAACCGGTCCTGCGATTGCGGGGCCGGTTTATTTTTGGTAAGTAGATACAACAATCATCAGACCGTCCAATCCTCCACGTGCAGCCCGGGGATGCGCAGGAACTCGCGGGTATTGGCGGTGACCAGCGTGAGATTGCGCGCCAGCGCCTGCCCGGCGATGAGCGTATCGTACTCGCCAATTCTTGTGCCTTGTTGCTCAAGCTCCGCACGTATCTCGCCGGCCGCTTGCGCATCTGTAGAGTTGTAGTCGATGACTGTGATCTCTGTGGAGAGGAATTTCGCCAACGATAATGCGTTTTGCGGCTTCCTTTGGCTCTTGGAAACGCCATACCAAAGTTCATGTGCAACGATCGATGACGTGGTTAGTGTTGCACCGACGATCTTCTCTTGTAGTAGACGCACACGAATCTTGTCTGAGCTGTGATTGATGATCGCAATACATACGTTCGTGTCGAGCAAGTAATTCATTCAAAGTACTCACGTATCGGCGCTAGATTTTGTTTTTCACGATCAGGAAAAACAGAATCTCCCCGCAACCGGTCGATCTCGGCAAACCACTCCAGTATCTCTTGTTTGCGCCTCTTCGCGCTTTTCATCATAGGCTCCAACAACACGCCGGCTCCCTGGCGGCTGACAAGCACAGCATTTCCCTCAAACCTAAACTCCTTTGGTAAACGCACAGCCTGACTGCGGCCGTTCAAGAACAGCTTCGCTGTCGCATGGCCTGTTTTCACTTTTGGTTTAGTGCCCATTGCGCGCCTCCAAAATGGTATATACCGTGAGTATATACCACATCCTGCGTCGCGGCTAGCCTCGCGCAAGCGCCTCCCGCAGCCGCTTCCACGTGATGGCCAAATCTTCGGGGAGGATTCTTGTCTCGGCGACAGTGGTCATGAAGTTGGTGTCGCCTGCCCAGCGGGGCAGGATGTGCATGTGGATGTGGCCTGCGACGCCGGCACCTGCGGCCTGGCCAAGGTTCATGCCGATGTTTATTCCATGTGGTTTGTAGAGCGAGCGCAATGCGGCTTCGGCGCGTTGCGTGAGCGCCATCATTTCTTCAGCGGCCTCGTGTGGCAGCGAGTGCAGCGTGTCGAGATGGGCATGTGGCACGACCATCATGTGGCCTGATGTGTAAGGGAAAGCGTTGAGGCAGATGAAATTGTGCTTGCCGCGCAAAACCACCCCGGCTGCCGCTTCAGCCTCGTCGCGCGCCATTCCTGTCTCGATGGCGTGGTCGACCGAGGCGATGAGGTTACAAAAGACACAATTGTTGTCACCGGGCCAGGCGCTGAGCGCTGCGGGCACGCCCGCACGTGTTTGTGAGTCGGCGGTGGTCACATATTGGTAACGCCAGGGGCTCCACAGGTGATCCATAGTCGGTTCAAACCTCTATCTGGTCAATCATATAGCAACTGTGAAGCAGCTGGACTTGAGAGTGTGAGCGCGGACACGGCAGATTGCACCACCGTGTGAGCGAAGTTTGCAAATGATTGATGAATTTACTGTTTGATCGGTTTGGTAAATTATTGCCAGCGTTGACTGTGCCGCTGTTGCATCGCTATACTTTGAATGTAGCTTCCTCTTTGGATTGCTGCAGTGAGCAGTGGCCGCATCCAGTTCGGCTGCAACCTGCAGAGCGCTTCCAAACAAGGAATATTTGATCTACTTCAGGCTGACGCAATTTCGGCCTGTCTGGTCATCTCTTCTTGTGCGGATCGAGTAGTCCCGGGAGTGGCACCACGGAACCTGACCAATGCGAAATGCAAAATATGAGTCGAGGTCCACAGCCTGTCCGTGCATAGAAAGGCACGGGTTGTGCAAGGAATTGCGGAGCCAGTAGCATGACCGACGTCCTTAATCCTGAAACCGAGAGTAAACCCCTGAACACCGAACTCGAAACCCCAACCATTGAGCCTGTGCAGGAAGCAACCGCTTCCGCGCCCGAGTCAACGCCCGCAACCGAAGTAACCAAGGCCGTTGACACCACCCCCACAACACCGGCAGCGACTGCCGTAAAGTCGGAAGCACCCTATCACGAATCGGATTTCGAGAGCGCAGAGGATTTCTCCGCTGCACTCGAGGCATTTGACCGCGAGCAGGCCGCAGAGGCCGCAGCCGTTGAAGCCTACGGTGACAACATCATCACCGGTACCGTGATCAAGCAGACAGAGAAGCATCTTGTTGTGGATGTGGGACTCAAGTCGGAAGGGCTTGTTCCGTTGGAGCAGGTGGTTGACCACACCGGCGCCGTGAAGTTCAAGGCCGGCGACCAGATCGATGTGGTGATTGACCGCGAGGAGCCCGAGGGCGGGTATCTTGTCAGCTTCGAGAGGGCCCAGCGCTTGCGCGTGTGGGATTCGATCGAGAAGGCTGCCAACGATAAGACGACCGTGAAGGGCATCGCAGTGAGCCGCGTCAAGGGCGGCCTGACGGTTGATATCGGATTGAAGGCATTCCTGCCCGGTTCACAGATCGAGATTCGCCCAGTGCGCAATCTCGACGGCTACATCGGCCAGGAACTTGAAGTTCGCGTCATCAAGCTGAACAAGAAGCGCGGCAACGTTGTCGTCAGCCGCAAAGAGATCCTCGAAGAGGAGATAAACTCGAAGCGCTCGGCGACACTTGAGCATCTGGATGAGACAGCGATCCTCACCGGAACCGTCAAGAACCTGACCGACTACGGCGCGTTCGTTGACCTCGGCGGTATCGACGGCTTGCTGCACATCACAGATATGAGCTGGGGACGTTTGACGCACCCGCGCGATCTGGTCAACGTCGGCGACGAGATCCAGGTGAAGGTTCTGAAGTACGACAAAGACAAGCAGCGCGTTTCGCTTGGCTTCAAGCAGTTGACGCCTGACCCGTGGCTTGATGCCGTTGAGCGCTACCCGATCAATGCGCGTGTCAAGGGCCGGGTTCTTTCGGTCACCGATTACGGCTCGTTCGTTGAGCTGGAGCAGGGCATCGAAGGACTGGTGCACGTTTCCGAGATGACCTGGTCGAAGCGGATGAAGCACCCGTCGAAGCTGGTGAAGCCGGGCGACGAAGTTGAGACGATCGTTCTCAGCGTCAACCCGACCGACCGCCGCATCTCGCTGGGCATGAAGCAGCTTCTCGAGAATCCGTGGGAGAACCTTTCCGACCGTTACCCGACCGGCACAACGGTTGAGGGTCGCGTTCGCAACCTGACCGACTTCGGCGCATTCATCGAGATCGAAGAGGGAATCGACGGACTTGTCCACGTCTCGAACCTGAGCTGGACCAAGCGCGTGAAGCACCCGTCTGAGGTCCTGAAGAAGGGCGAGAAGGTGAAGGCAATCGTTCTCGGCGTTGAGCCGGAGAACCGCCGCCTCTCGCTCGGCATCAAGCAGTTGCAGCCAGATGTCTGGGAGACATTCTTTGCCGAGCATCGCGTCGGTGACATGGTTCACGGCAAGGTTCTGCGTACCGCGCAGTTCGGTGCTTTTGTTGAGATTGCAGAAGGCATCGAAGGCCTTTGCCACATCTCTGAAGCCGGCGGCGAGGGCAGCGAACATCCCGCTCTTGAGCAGGGTGTGGAGCATGAGTTCAAGATCATCAAGATCAACGTGGAAGAGAAGAAGGTTGGTCTCAGCCTGCGCACCAACAGCCAGGAAGCACCGCGCGCAGTGGTTGAGAGCTACAAGGAAGGCAGCAAGAAGCACGCTGTTTCCAGCTCCACTACGACACTTGGCGATTTGCTCAAGGCCAAGACCGAGCAGAACGAACGCTAAACAGATTCAAACAAAAACACAACGGCCACCCTTCGGGGTGGCCGTTCTTTTATGCGCACTTGTAATCAGGCATCCGTCAGGCTTCGTGCCGCACTTGATTGGCAAGCGTAAACGCAAGCCCCAGAGCCAGCAGCACCGCGGCCATCGCGAAGACAAAGACAGAGCTGTAGCCGAACCATCCGATGAGCGCTCCGGTCGTTGGTCCGGTGAGAAAAAATGAAATGTCGGCAAAGCCTGTGTAGATACCCAGCGCTGCACCGCGGTTTTGCACAGACACACGCTTCACTACTTCCATGCCGATGGCTGGAAAGACCAGCGAGAATCCAAAACCAGTCAGCGCAGAACCAACCATTGCGAGAGTCGGCGATGGCGCGGACCAGATCATGAACAATCCCGCAAGCTCAACGCTCAAGCTCGCCATCGCAACCGGGAAGGTGCCGAAGAGCGTAATGGTGTTGATGAACAAGAGGCGCGTGACGATGAAGGCCAGGCCAAAGGCCGTCAAGCACAACGCCGCGCCAGCCCAGTGACGGCTGACGTAGTAGAGCGTGACAAAAGTAGCCAATGCGCTGAAACCCACGCCGCCCAGCGCCAGCACCGTTCCATGCAATGCAACGCGGCTGAAGATGGCACGTATCGGCAGATGCTCGCCGTGAACGAGCGCCGTTGCCGGCTTGCGCACCGCAAAGATGAGCGAGAGCAGTCCGAGGGCGAAGACAAAAATTCCAATTCCGCCCAGACCCCACTGGCTGTTCAGCCACACGCCGAGCGGCGCGCCTAATGCCATGCCACCGTAAGTACTCACGCCGTTATAGGAGATGATCTTCGCGGTATTGTGGCTGCCGTTGGCCGAGATGCTCCATAGTGTAGCGCCGGTAGAAGTCAAACTTTCGCCAACGCCGAGGATGAGCCGGCATACAAGCAGTACGCTCAGTGCAAGCAGATGGCTGCGTGGTGCAACAAATCCTGCGGCCAGCAGCATTGCTCCGCTGAGCGCGCCAAAGAATAAGCCGAAGATGACTGCCGGGCGCGCACCTCGGCGGTCAGAGAAGCGCCCGACGGCCGCACGGCTGACAAGCGTTGCCATGTACTGAATGCTGATGACGAGCCCGGCAATCACCGCGCTGTAACCCAGATCGAAATGCACAAACGAGGGCAGCACCGCCAACGGCAAGCCGATGGTGAGATAACAGATAAAAGTGAAGTACGAGTAGCTCAACAGGTGCAGTGTGCTCACCTGCTTCGGCTCGGAGATGTTGAGAGGGCTCATTGTGGGGACAATTTAAAGTATAACGAACCGACAATTACTGCCCGGAATTGCCGGCAAGATTCAGATAGTCACGCGCGCCGTATTATTGCATTATGGATTCCATGGAAGGCAGAAAAGAGTTCGACGAGAAAGATTGGCAGCAGATACTGGATCGTGACAGCTCCGCGCAATTTTTCTACGGAGTTGCCACCACTGGAGTCTTCTGCCGGCCGTCCTGCTTATCGCGCCGTCCGCTGAAGGAAAATGTGCGCATCTTCGCGAGCGCGGCTGAGGCGCAGCAGGCTGGATTTCGGGCTTGCAAACAATGCAAGCCTGAAGGTGTGCTGCTCACGAACGAATCAATAGTCGACAGTATGCGGGCGTTGCTTGAGAAAAATCGTGACCGCAATATTTCGCTCGAGGAACTCGGCCGTCACGTTGGTTTGAGCGTCTTCAGCGCGCAGAAGAAATTCAAGGCTGCGATGGGCCTCTCACCTCTCGAGTATCAACACGCATTGCGTGCACGCGAACTGCGCTCGTCGCTCAAGAAAGGGAAGACTGTGACTGATTCGATCTACGATGCCGGCTATAACGCTTCAAGCCAGGTTTACCAGGGAACAAACCTGGGCATGACGCCTGCGCGTTTTGCCGCAGGAGGCCGCGGCGAGGTGATCCAGCACTGCGAAGAAAAAACCAAGTACGGCTGGCTCATCGTCGGCTCAACCACGCGCGGCCTCTGCTGGCTGGCGCTGGCTGGAACAAAATCCGAGGCGGTCGCTAGCCTCAAGACAGAATTTCCCGCTGCTGCGCTCAAGAGCGATGAAAGCCTCGGTACATTCATTCGTGCGGCAATCGCAACTGTGGAGGGCGGGAAAGAAAGTGACCTGCCGCTCGACCTGCGTGGCACCGCATTTCAACTGCGCGTATGGAATGCGCTGCGCAGAATCCAACGCGGCAAAACGCTCAGCTATGGTGCGCTTGCCAAAAAAATGGGAATACCGAACTCAACCCGCGCGGTTGCCCGCGCCTGCGCAACAAATCGCGTCGCGCTGCTTGTGCCGTGCCACCGCATTGTCGGTACTGATGGTTCGCTGACCGGTTATCGCTGGGGCGTGGAACGCAAGCGGCTACTGCTCGAAGCAGAAGGGGCCTGATTATTTTTCTGCGAGCAGTTCCTTCATCTTCAAGTAAACTGCGTTCGTCCAGCCAAAGCCGATGACGTTCATCTTGTAGCCGGTGCTTACCTGCACGTTCGAATTTCCGCTCACCACGTTGTACTTCTCGCGTATTGTTCCATCGGTCGCGAAGCCAGTATCAACTGTTGCGCAATACTTTTCAGCGATGCGGCGTGCGTCTTCGCGGTGACCGCTTGCAGCGAGGCCAGAGGTGGCGATCCATGTTGTCGGCGCCCAGCCGAATGGCTCGTCCCATTGCAGCCCGGTGTTGGTGTGGCTCATCGCAAGTCCGCCCGCGCGCTCAAACAGATTGAGCTTCGTTACGATGTGGTTCACCTGCTCCTGCGTTGCAACGCCGGCCCAGAGCGGATAGAGCGAAGTGATGTACGCGTAATCCGAGCTCTTGTGCTTGATGAAGTCGTAATCGGCGAAGACGCCTTCCTGCTCGCGCCACATGTAACGCTGCATAGCAGCCGCGCGCAGTTTAGCGCGGTGACGCCAGCGCAACGTGTCCTTTGGCAGACCAAGCAGGCTGGCAAAATGCGCCAGGTCGCTTTCATAACGGTAGAGCAGGCTGTTCAGGCAAACGGGTGCGTTATGGTGCGTGTCGCCGGAAAATGCGCCAAAGCGGTTGCTTGGGTCAAAGCCCGATTCGCGCATCGCGCGGTCGCCTTCGTAAAAATCCTTGGTCAAGCGGTAACCGTCAGCCCAAGCGCGTTCGCAGACCACGCTCGATTTTACATCGCAACTCAGAAGGCGCAGACGAGCCGCTTCCTTTTCGTCGGGTTGCTCGGCGCCCTTGAGCAAAAATGCTTTTGCATCGGGAGACTCAGGGTGCTTAAGCAGCGCGCGAATGACATCAGAGTAATAGCTGTTGTCATCGGACATCTCCGGCACAGGCCCCACGCCGTAATCAAAGTAGCGCGCCAGCCCGGTGGTGCCGGCGAGATGCTCGGGCCGCGTCCAGGTCGAATAGTCCTTTTGCGCAAGCATGTAAGCGCGCTCAAGCCATGCACGCGCAGCCTTGCGGTCGGCAAAGCTCTGCGGGTCTTCGTAGACCGCACGGATCATCGAGGTCAGGAAGGGCGGCTGCGAGCGCGTCAGATAGTAACTGCGATTCGCGTTCAACACTGCGCCGTAGTTCTCCACCTCGTAGAGCTGGTTGTCGACCATGTTCTTGGCCATCTGCGTCTGGTGGTCGGCAACAAGGCCGAGAACGATGAAGTAGCTGTCCCAGCCATACATCTCGTTGAAGCGTCCGCCGGGCACAACATACGGGCTGGGCAGATACAGCAACCCTGGCGCGGGAAGCTCCTGCGGTTTCAGGTCGCCGAGCTTGGTGATTGCCTTGGGCAGGTTGACGACCTTGATGTTGCAGCGCGTTTCGAGCGCGGCGAGCTCATCGCTCTTCTTCATGCCCGCAGGTAAGTAGAGAATCGGTGTGGTTGTGATCTTGCTGTCTGTGAGCGCCTTGCAATCGAGCTGCGAGCGTGTGAGTGTCGGCCAAGCACTGTGGATGTACTTGAGCGTTGCTTCGGCATCGGGTGCGGTGGACTGCGCTGCGATGACGGTTGGAATGAGCGTTACGAGTACTGCGGCAAAGTGTTGCAAACGGAAGATTTTCATTTTTGGCCCTCTGGTGATTTGGAGCTAACTGAGTTTATCGCAAAGAGAGCACGTCTGGCTTGGGAACAATTTTGCTCGACGCGGTGTCTACAGATGCACAAGGGCTCTCGAAGCCGCATGAACACAGGGGTAGACAATCCGCTCAGAGCGCGGCGAAAGAGGCTGCGAACCGGTTGATGACGCCCGTAGTGTGCCTGCCTTCGGCAGCCAGCCCGAGGAGGCCACTATGTTCGAAGACGCAACCTTTGAATCCAACGGAAGAATCAAGACCCGCAGCCGCAGATGGATGATCGCAACCTTCGCGCTCAATGGCGCGGTGCTTGCGGTTATTGTGCTGCTACCGCTTATCTATCCCGAAGCGCTGCAAACCAAGTTTCTCAACACAATATTGATAGCGCCGCCGGTGCAGGCATCTGTGCCGCCGAAGGTGGAAGTTGTGCGCAATCAGGCGCAGCAGAGTGAGTATTCCGGCACGGACTTGATTATGCCGACGAAGATCCCGAGTGGGGTTAAATACCCAAAGGATGATGGGCCAGTGGGAATTCCGAACGATGTATCCACGATTGGAATCCCGGGTGCTAATGGTCCGCCTGCATTGGCACCGTTCCATCGCCCCCAGCCACATGTCGAACGGGAACGGCCGATTGCTATCTCCTCTCCTATCATCGCTGGTCTGTTGATCGACAAGCGAGTACCTCCGTATCCCGCACTTGCGAGGGCGACTCACACGCAGGGCACCGTGGTGCTGGCCGCGCTTATTTCGAAACAAGGAACCATCGAGAATCTGCGCGTCGTCAGCGGTCCGGCGATGTTGCAGCAGGCCGCGCTCGATGCCGTCGGTCATTGGCGCTATCGTCCGTATATTTTGAACGGCGAGTCCGTCGAGGTTGAAACCACTGTCAATGTCGTCTTCAGTTTGGAGAACTGATAGCGCACAGTTGCACCAGACGCCGGTTAGAAACCATGCGCCGGTCAGAAACAGGTAGCATGATAATAGTCATGCTGCCTGTTTCTGAGATCGTCGCAAAGCCGGAGTTCGCTGCTGCGCTTGGCATAGTGAGCAAGTTGCGCGAGCGCGGCTGCGAGGCCTGGCTCGCCGGTGGTTGCGTGCGCGATCTGCTGCTCGGCCGCGAGCCACTTGATTATGATGTGGCCACCAGTGCGCGACCCGATGTGGTGCTCGATCTGTTTCCGCGGACCTTTTCAGTGGGCGCACATTTCGGCGTGGTGTTGGTTGCAACCGGCTCTGAAAACAAAGAAGAGGATTTTGCTCTGACGGAGGTTGCGACCTTCCGTTCTGATGGCGTCTACTCTGATGGCCGTCACCCGGACGAGGTGCAGTACACAAACAGAGCTGCCGAAGATGTGCTGCGCCGCGACTTCACCATCAACGGCTTGCTGCTCGACCCTGAGAAGCTTGTCGGTACTGATTGCGACGCGGACTCTCTGCGTAATGCAGTTGTCGATCACGTCGGCGGCCTCGCAGACCTGGAACGAAAAATCATTCGTGCCATCGGCGAACCCAGCCGCCGCTTTGAAGAAGACCATCTGCGCATGCTGCGAGCGGTTCGCTTCGCTGCGCGTTTTGGTTTTGAAATCGACGCTGCGACAATGAACTCAATCCGCGCGCAAGCGGCCAAGATTAACAATGTCAGCCGCGAGCGCATCCGTGATGAACTGACGCGTATGCTTACAGAAGGCAAAGCCCGCCGCGCTTTCGAACTGTTGGACTCTTCCGGCCTTCTTGCTGTTGTTCTTCCCGAAGTCGCGCGCTTGAAAGGCGTTGAGCAGCCGCCGCAATATCATCCTGAGGGCGACGTCTGGACACACACGCTGCTGTTGCTGGACCAGCTCGAATCTTGCGCACCGATGACTCTTGCCTGGGGCGCGCTGCTGCATGACGTTGGCAAGCCGCCGACATTTCGCATTGCTGAACGAATCAGGTTCGACGGCCACGTAGATGTTGGCGTTGCCATCGGCGCGGAGATCTGCCGCCGCTTTCGTTTCTCGAACGATGAGACGCACCTGATACTTTCACTCATCGAAAACCACATGCGCTTCGCTGATGCAGAGCGGATGAAAAGCTCAACGCTCAAGCGATTCTTTCGTTTGGAGAGCTTCGAGGAGCATCTTGCGCTCCATCGCATGGATTGCCTCGCCGGCAGCGGTAATCTTGATCACTGGAATTTTGTTCGCGAGCAATATGCAGCACTACCGCCGGAAGTAGTCAGGCCGAAGCCGCTGCTTACCGGTCGCGAACTCATCGCACTCGGATACAAGCCTGGCGCGCTGTTCAAAGAAATTCTGCATGCGGTTGAAGAAGCACAGCTTGAAGGCAGCATCACAAGCGAAAGCGAGGCTGTTGAATTTGTGCATACGCATTATCCACAACAAATAGAATCGGGCAATTACGAATGAGCAATCCACGCACTTATGACGCTGTGGCCCTCGGTGGCGGCGCAGCTGGTCTGATGTTTGCAGCAACAGCCGCGGCACGGGGCAAGCGAGTCTGCGTCCTTGAACATAACAGCACGCCCGGCAAAAAAATTCTCATCTCCGGCGGCGGCCGCGCCAACTTTACCAACATTCACGCCAAGGCAGAGAATTTTATATCGCAGAATCCGCACTTCGTGAAGTCCGCACTCGCGCAATACAGTCCGCGTGATTTCGTTGAGTTCGTCGAGCGCGGCGGCGTCGCGTGGCATGAGAAAAAACTCGGTCAGTTGTTCTGCAATAAATCCGCGCGCGACCTATTGAATTTTCTTCTGAGCGAGTGTGAGCGAGCAGGCGCAGAGCTGGTAATGAACGCGCAAGATATTCAAGTTGAGAAGACAGCGAATGGTTTCAAAGTCGAATCATCCGCAGGGAATTTCGAGTCAGGTGCAGTTGTTGTTGCAACCGGCGGGCTGTCAATTCCCAAGCTCGGTGCAACGGGTTTTGGTTACGACCTGGCACGTCAATTTGGTTTGCGCATTGTAGAAACGCGCCCGGCTTTGGTTCCGCTTGTGCTCAGTGGTGAAGAATCGCATTGGACGAAGCTTGCAGGCGTTTCCGCTGATGTTGTCGCACGCGCCGGCAAAAAAACTTTTACAGAAAAGATGCTCTTCACGCATCGCGGCTTGAGTGGTCCGGCGATCTTGCAGGCGTCCTCCTATTTAGAGCCGAATGATGTGCTGGAGATTGACCTGTTGGCCGGGAACAAGAAACAGATCTTCGCCGAGATGATGCGCGTTGGCGCGATGCGTGATGAGCGCACGATGCGCGCGCTGCTGTATGGGCAGATGTCGCAGCGGCTTGCGGATGCATTGATCAAGCACGCTGGGCGATTCACGAATACGGCGCTTGAGGAATTTGAGGCCAGGCTGCGTCATTGGAAATTTTATCCGACCGGAACGGAAGGATACGAGAAGGCCGAAGTGACAGAGGGGGGCGTTGACACGCGCGATCTGGAATCGAGCAACTTGCAGGCCCGCGCGGTGTCGGGGCTCATTTTTATCGGCGAAGTTGTTGATGTCACCGGGCAGTTGGGTGGATTCAATTTTCAGTGGGCCTGGTCGTCGGCAGTTGCCGCGGCGCGCGCGCTTTAACTCAGCGCTTCATCACCGTGCTGAGTGTGGCGATGGTCCCGTGATAAAAATATTGGCCGAGGCCGACGGTAAAAAGCCAACAGCCGAAGAGCGCGTGCAACAGACCCGACGCGGCGAGCGAGTTTGTCTCCGCGTAAAGTGCTGCGAAGAGCAGGCCGCCACCGAAGGTAAGCGCAACTGCGAGTGAGTTGCGAAAGATGATGTGGAGGAATGCAAAGGCCGCGGCGCTCGCAAGAATCATCAACC
The DNA here is from genome assembly GCA_903842845.1 of uncultured Acidobacteriaceae bacterium. GTDB lineage: Bacteria > Acidobacteriota > Terriglobia > Terriglobales > Acidobacteriaceae > CAIMNN01. Next base: position 12,376 of record CAIMNN010000168.1, read on the forward strand.
ATTTTTGCGGGAAGAGCACGGCATAACGCTCGAAGAAGAATGTGCGATAGAGCAACCCCTGCGGATAAACGGAAAGAACTGGATACGCGACCATTACAATGGCCCAGAATTTGGGATGCTCGCGGATAAAGTTCCATTCAAGCTCAGGGGCAAAGCGATGCACGCCGAGCCACATCAGAAGCGCCAGTACAAGAAAGACCGGCACAATAAATTTAAGCGAGTCTGAGACGGCTGCTCCGTTCCATAAAGCAATCCGGTCAAAGTGCGGTGTGCGCAATAACTGCCAGTATGCGTACCCGGTCACCACCCAGAGCAACGGCAGAGCGGGGATCTTTATTGACGTGTGCACGAGCGTGTAGCGGTACCCAAGCGGCAAGAGGATGAACAAGATAATTAGTTCGGCAATTAGTGCGGCGCGGCTCATGGCAACAGTTTACTCGCGGGGATTCATGTAGGCTGTTAAAAAGCGATGGCATACAAAGCGACAATCGGAAACCGGAGTTATCAATTTGACGACCTGCGGAGTTTGCTGGCGCGTGCAACTCCCTTGCGCAGTGGTGACCAACTGGCGGGTGTTGCGGCGGCCACAGCCGAGGAGCGGGTCGCTGCTCAGTTCGCGCTTGCCGACCTGCCGCTTGCAAACTTTCAGAACGAGACAGTTGTCCCTTACGAGAGCGACGAAGTCACGCGTCTCATCATCGACACGCACAATCCCGAGGCTTTTGCGCCCATTCGCTCGCTGACTGTAGGCGAATTCCGCAATTGGTTGCTCTCAGACGATGCAACCGGCGAGCGCATCGCGGGGCTGCGCGACGGGCTCACGCCTGAGATGGTCGCAGCGGTCAGCAAATTGATGCGCATTCAGGATCTGATTCTTGTTGCGCAGAAGGTGCGGGTGGTTACGCGCTTTCGCACGACGGTTGGACTACCTGGTCGCATGAGCGCGCGGTTGCAGCCGAACCATCCGACAGATGATGCAGCGGGCATTGCTGCGGCGATCCTCGATGGCCTGCTACTCGGCTCGGGGGATGCGGTTATCGGCATCAATCCAGTCAGTGACAACGTCGCAACGACCACAAAACTTTTGCTATTGATTGACGCACTGCGCACACGCTTCAATATTCCAACTCAAAGCTGCGTGCTCGCTCACATCACTACACAATTGGACGCTCTTCGAGCAGGCGCGCCCATCGACCTGCTGTTTCAATCCATTGCCGGAACCGAAACTGCAAATAAAAGCTTCGGCGTATCGCTCTCCTTATTAGAGGAGGCGCACGATGCCGGCCAGCAGCTCGCGCGCGGTGCTCAATGCGCAGATGGCTCCATCGGCCGCAACATTATGTACTTTGAGACCGGCCAGGGTTCGGCGCTCTCGGCCAACGCACACCACGGAGTCGATCAGCAGACACTTGAGGTTCGCGCATACGCCGTTGCCCGCGCCTTCGAGCCGATGCTCGTCAACACGGTTGTCGGGTTCATCGGGCCTGAGTATTTATATGACAGCAAGCAGATCATCCGCGCCGGGCTCGAGGATCACTTCTGCGGAAAGCTGCTTGGGCTGCCGATGGGCTGCGATGTCTGCTATACCAATCACGCTGAGGCCGACCAGGACGATATGGACTCGCTGCTCACGCTTCTCGGCGTCGCAGGCGTGAATTACATCATGGGCGTCCCTGGCGCTGATGATGTGATGTTGAATTATCAAAGCACGAGTTTTCATGATGCGCTTTACATACGTCAGGCGCTTGGACTGCGTCCCGCGCCGGAGTTTGAAGCATGGCTTGCGAGCGAGGGGTTTGAGCGATTGAGTATTGAAGGCCGCCAACCGGAAAGGTTGCTCGGCGCATGAGTTATTTGAAACCAACCGAGACAACCATCGAGTTGCGCAATAAGCTGCGCGCAATGACACCAGCGCGCGTTGCGATGGGCCGCACAGGCGTGAGCCAGTTGACGCGCGACCAGCTCAACTTTCAATTGGCCCATGCACAGGCGCGTGATGCGGTTCATGCGCAGCTCGACGCGGCTTCACTGTGCAGACAACTTGAGAAAGTCAGCGGCCACCCGGTCGAGCTGCTGCACTCGGCTGTTGCTGAGCGAACAACCTATTTGCAACGTCCTGACCTCGGCAGACGACTCGACGATACGTCGCGGCAGAAGTTACAACGCGGAGCCTTCGATGTTGCCATCGTCATAGTTGATGGATTGTCAGCGTTGGCGGTCGAACGCAATGCGGCTGCGGTCATTACTGTGATTCTTCCGCATATCAGCGATCTGAAGCTCGCTCCGCTCACAATTGTCGAACAGGGCCGCGTTGCAGTCGGTGATGAGGTAGGTGAGTTGCTAGGCGCGCAGTTGGTAGTGCTGCTCATCGGCGAACGTCCCGGTCTCAGCTCGCCCGATTCGCTTGGCGTGTACATTACATGGGAACCGCGCATCGGTAGAACGGATGCGGAACGCAACTGCATATCGAACATTCGCAGCGAGGGGCTCTCCGCGGAAAAGGCCGCAGCGCAGATCGAGTACTACATCCGTTCCGCGCGCAAGCTCAAGCTCACCGGTGTTGGATTGAAGGAAAGCAGCTTGCAGGTCGAGGAGGGCGGGGCATGAAATATCTTCGCAAGCTTCTGCTCTATTTATTAGTTGCTGTTGCAGCCATCTATTTAATTGATACGGCGATTTATTTTCTTCGCGGCAAACCTACTGGCTCGGTGATGGTCACGCGTCTGCTCGCAATCCCGCTCAAGGGCGGCAAAACGGAGTATGACCCAGCCGGAACTTCAACAGTCAGTTGCGCGCTCTCGATCTTTCCGCAGGGCAGTGCAAATCCCTGCTGGTATCAGCGCCGCAATCCGAATGAAGTCATCAGATACTGAGACGCCCTACCATTCGGCGATTTCGCTTCATCAAAAAATCTTTTGGCCATAAAAAGTGTTCAGCGGCACCGCATCGGGTGATGGATGTCACGCGCAGTATTTAAACTCCACGCTACTCTGTACCAACGTATGTACTACAGAACACAAAACGAGAACGGAACCTTCAACACGCGCTGCCTGGATTGCCTGATGAGCGTGGCCACCGCGGTTGAATCCCCCGACGCCCTAAAGGCGATCGAAGCAAAACACCTGTGCGCCGAAAAAGTGCTGCAAATCTATGCGCAGATAACATCGTCGGCTGAAACCAACTATACAGCGCTCTGAATCACCGCTTATAGCGAACCGTCTCGCGCAGTTGATGCGCGATGGAATCCAGAAAACTATCCATGTTGGCGCCCTCGGGAATTTCGAGGCCGCTCTTCGCGCAGAGTGCCTTGGCGATGCGGTCCGCGAGTGAGGCACGCGTCTCCATGCTCATGTCGAGACGGCGCGCGAAAAAACCTTCCAGCACTTCGAGGTCGCCCGCGCCCAGCTTGGCAACGTCGTTCGCCGGCAGTGGAATGTAATTCACCGGCGGCGGTGTTGAGGTGGGTGATGCTTGAGACGCGCTCTCCAAAAAACTGGCCGACGTAAATGTGCGTGATGGAGCGTTGCCCCAGGCTGGCGCGTCGCTCTCCTGCTCGCGCACAACCAGCGTACCCGCAGCGAGGTCACCGAGCCGCTGATGTTGCTTGGTTATGAAGACAAAAATCACGCCCACGCCGTAGATGAACGGAATCTGGTCGATGACGCGGATGAAGTTGCGCACGATGGCCTCATAGAATCCAATCGCGCGGCCCGACTTCTGAATCACGCGAATTTTCGCCACGCGCTTGCCTGGTGTGCGTCCACCCCACAACGCCTCAAAGAGTGTGAAGTAGCCCCAGTACAACAAAAATGAAAGCATTGTGAAGATAGCCGCGGCCCAGTTCTCTGACATGCGCGAGAGCATCGATGTGCTGCTGACAACGATGGCGCCTACTATCCAGAGAACTATGAAACCGGCTATCCAAATGATGTAATCGATCAAAATAGCAATAAATCTGCTGCCCAACCCCGCAACCGGCAATTCAATATCAACCAGCTCGGGGGTCTCAATGTTAAGCTGGTCTGAAAACTGATCCATGAGTCATATCCTCTCTAATGCTTGGATTGTAAAACGGCGCCCCTACTGGGAACGACTGGACACGCTGATCAAGCGCGCCGAGTCCAGCGGCCTTGCGAGCCTTGACCGCGACGAATTGCAGGAGACTGCTCTTCTTTATCGCCAGGTCGCGGGCGACCTCTCCGTGCTGAGGCAGGACCGTACTGCCCGGACAGCGACGCAGTACTTGAACCAGATACTGGCACGCGCACACAACATTCTTTACTCAGCGCGCAAAGACAGTTGGCGCGCGCTCTGGCTCTTTTTCCGCGACGATTATCCGCGGCACTTCCAAAGACAATTCCGCTACGTGCTCGCCGCCGTGCTCATCGCTGTGGCTGCCGGCGTTCTCGGCGCAGTCATCACGCAATCGCATCCTGACTTCATGCGCCACTTCGTCGGCCCGCAGATGATAGCCACCATGGAGCGCCACGAGATGTGGACCAAGTCGATAGTCGGTATCGAGCCGAAAGCGGCAAGCGGCATCATGACCAACAATCTCTCGGTCAGCTTTTTCGCATATGCCGGCGGAATCACTTTCGGCCTGCTCACGCTTTGGTCGATGTTCTTCAACGGGCTGATGCTCGGCGTCATCGGCATGGCCTGCCATCAATACAACATGAGCATGCAACTCTGGAGCTTCGTCGCCGCACACGGTTCTCTTGAGCTTCCATCCATCTTCATCGCTGGCGGCGCGGGCTTCCGCATCGCGCACGCCATGCTCTTCCCCGGCGCTTACCGCTGGAAAGACGCGGTTGCGCGCGCCGGCATCGACGCGACAAAGCTGGTCGTCGGCATCATTCCGTTGCTGGTTATAGCCGGCACACTTGAGGGATTTCTTTCGCCGTCTGCTGCGCCGGTTTGGATAAAATTCACCACCGGCGCGATGCTCTTTACGCTGCTCAATCTCTGGCTCTTCCGCAAAGTGCCGGATGAACCGGTGGTTTGACCGTGTCAACTGACTGGCCAGCTCTGCCCCGCCTATCCCGATAAAATAGAAGTATGAGTCACGATGGAATCCGCTTCGTCAGCAAAGAAGAACAAGAGCGCGCAGCAGTTGCCGCCGCACACACCCTGCCACGTGAGGCCGTTACGCCGCAGAAGGTCCGCGTGCTGCTTACGGAGGGCAAGGGCCTTGAGATTGATTGGGCAGACGGCCACAAGAGCGCGTGGAGCTTCAAATGGCTGCGCGATGCCTGCCCTTGCGCCACCTGCAACGAGGCCCGCGAGCTGGCCGGCCTGAAACCCGGCCAGCCAAAGCCCGAACCCGCCCAGCTTCTACCCATGTTCGTGCCCCCGGCAAAGCCGCGTAACGTTACGCCAATCGGCCGCTACGCCATTCAGTTCAACTGGGAAGACGGCCACACCGCCGGCATCTACTCCTGGGATTACCTCCGCCGCAACTGCCAGTGCCCCGAGTGCGCGCCAAAATCTTGACCGCGCTGAAATTCTCTTGAATCATGCACTGCAACGGTATAACTTGGGTTTGATGCAATTTTGATGTGATCTCTTTGATGCAATCAAGGACGAATTATGACATCTACATTTCGCCTGTTCTTTTTCCTTTGCATCGCACTCCCACTCGTCCCTGCGGCGCGGGCTGACGTCGCCGCCGTCCATCGCGACAAGCTGCCCCAGAGCATCACCACGCTCGGCGCTTACGATGACCTCATCCAGATAGAGCACTGCGTCGACCGCTACAGCGAAACCTGGCAATGCAACCTCGACCGGCAGAAGGTTGTCGACCGGCTTTTTGAAGATTTTGAATTTCTGGTCAGTTCGCTACGTGTGAACCCCGACAACCGCGAGCTGCGGCTGCTCACCCTTCTGGCCGCGCACTACGCCTACAACGTCGATATCGATATGTCCTACGAGGGCTTCAAGTCGGCCTATCAGCCACTCTCGCAGGCACACGACGACGACATCCGCCCGCGCTGGTTCCTCGCCGACTTTCAATGTCAGGCCAACGATATTGAAGAGGGCATGAACGGTTTTCTGAATATGGAGAAGTCGCTGCCTGCCAACGCGCTGCCGGCGCGCTTCTGGCATGATTACACCTCGTGCGCCACAATGACCGTGATGCCCGCGCACGCTCTGCACGCGATAGACAACTGGCAGACGTTGCAACCAGCGCGCGACCCGCAGCGCGAGGAGTACCGCAACATCGCGGTCAGCCGCTTCGTTGCCTACCTGCCGCAAAGCAAATACGACGTTGGCGAGATCTGGTCGATGGAAAAGCGCACCGACGCCACATTTATGACCGCTTCGGTCTGCGGCGTCAAGGCCGTGCTCAAACTGGATTGGGAGATTCAACACACAGCATTCGACAGCGGCACCTGCTCGTTGACCGTGGTGCCTGGCCGCTTGGGCGGCTCGCGCCAGCCGACAATGATTGTCACTGCCAGAAGGCAGCGGCAAGGCGAGACACTCGAGGTTTTTGAGCAGGCGTTCCTTGGCAACCGCGCCGCCAGCGCGAAGAAGGTTCCGGCTGAGTTCTGCCCGGCTAAAGCTTGCGACGAGTTCACACTGGCTTCGTCCGACGGCTCGGCTCGCTCGCATTATTTGTTCTTCTCGCGGCCGCAACCGCAATACCCGGGGCTCGCGCTTGAGCTACCGCGGCAGGCGCAGCAGGCCAACGACCAGAACAACTCGGATGGAACCTACTTCCACCCGCGCGGAACTCTACGCCGCTTGAGCGGAACAATCTATTACATGGTTGTGCTCGACGCGGCAACGTCCGTTGAGCCGCAAGCCGACGGCGATTATGTTTATCTGTTGCAGCATTTGGCGGTGGATTGAAGGATTCCAAGGATTGGTCGTTGCTAGGTTATTCGCTTGCTAAATTAGTATTTTGTAGCTACAATTAGCTATGTTCGTTTGGGACGAGAACAAGCGCCTATCGAACCTGTCCAAACACGGCCTCGATTTCCGTGATGCTGGCCTTGTCTACGACAATCCGGATAAGTTGACATACGATGCAAGCCGTGCGAAGGAACCACGCTCCATGGACTTGGCCTTTGCTCTCATCCACGGTCGCTTGTTGGCATTGATTTATACCCTGCGTGGCAAGAACGTTCGGGTCATTTCATTCAGGTCTGCTTCGAGAGAGGAGCGCGAGCAATATGAAGAAGACAAAAAGTGAAACCAACTGGAAGCGCGTCCTCGCCACAAAAGAGACTGACGCAATTCCATATGAACCCGAAGACGGCCCTTACGACCCCAACGATGCCGTTGCCGCGCGTGCATGGCTCAATCAGGCTGATGTCACGCATCACGGGAAGATTATTCGCAAAGGGAAGCGTGGACCTCAGAAGTCGCCGACTAAGAAATTAGTATCATTGCGTCTTTCTTCTGAGGTGATAGACCACTTCAAATCCACAGGCCCCGGCTGGCAAACGCGCATCGATGCTACTTTGCAGAAGTCAATCAGACGTAGTGCGTAATATGGTGTGTAATGTTTTGTGACGATGTCCAAATGAGGAATTATCCTTACCAATTCCACCCATCACTTCCCGTCTTCACAACCCGCCACGACCAGAAAATGCACGCAGCCCAAATAATAAAAAACGCAGTCGGGCCAAAAAGTATTCGCAAAACAACACCCACAACAGTCATTACAATAGCGCCTACAAATGAGCAGTAAACCAATCCCAGTGGGCCAAAAAATAAAGTCAGAAAAACTGCTACCCAAATGTTCTTTTCTCTCGGCACGGCAAGTTGCATGTTCGGGATTTGAACATCGGCCAGTGGATTCACGGGTCCTGTTTCATCTGGCTTTGAGCTACGCGACTCGCTCGCCCGATTTTTTGCACCCAACTGAGCGAGCGTGTAGTGCGCGCCGCACCCGCCGCAAAATCCATCCTTGTCTATCGAAGCAGAACCACACTGGTCGCAAAAGATCATAAGCTCAATGATTGAAACGCTCAAATTTTATAGGTTGAGATTGCTGCAAACCAGATTAACACTAAACCGTTTAAAATAGAGCTCTATGAGCACTTTGAAGGCAGTACGCGGCACGCGCGACCTGTTGCCCCCTGAAACCGCACTTTGGAACCGCATTGAGGCCACGGCTCGTGCCGTCTTTGCCCGCTACAACTTCGGCGAGATTCGCACGCCCATTTTTGAGGACACGGCGCTCTTTGCGCGCGGCGTTGGCGAAGAGACCGACATCGTCAGCAAGGAGATGTACACCTGGGAGGACCGCGCCCGCGCGCAGTCGGAGAAGAACCAGACGCTTACCCTGCGCCCCGAGAACACAGCAGGCGTCGTGCGCGCTTACATTGAGCACCAGTTGGGCGAGACCGGCCAGTTGCAAAAGCTCTATTACATAGGTCCGCAGTTCCGCCGCGAGCGCCCGCAGAAGGGCCGCTACCGCCAGTTCTCGCAGATCGGCGCTGAGGTCATCGGACCGCCATCGGCTGGCAGCGAATCGCCGTTGCGCGACGCCGAGGTGCTGGAGATGCTTGCGACGTTGCTGGATGAATTGGGCATCACCGGCTGGACGCTGCAACTAAACTCCGTCGGTTCGCCCGCCGACCGTGCGCGCTACAACGATGTTCTCCGCGCTGCGCTCAGGGATGTTGCGCCGAAGATGTGCGCCGACTGCCAGCGCCGCGCCGAGACGAATCCGCTGCGCGTGCTCGATTGCAAGGTTCCCGACGACCAGCCGTACATCGACGCGCTTCCGAAGATAGA
>CAIMNN010000169.1 GCA_903842845.1 uncultured Acidobacteriaceae bacterium
GACCTCTACCTCGGCCACTACGAGCGCTTCACCCACGCGCCCCTCTCGCGCGACAACAACCTGACCACCGGACGCATCTACGAACAAATTATTTTGAAGGAACGTCGCGGCGACTACCTCGGCAAAACCGTCCAGGTCATCCCCCACGTCACCAATGAAATCAAAAACGCCATGCGCAAGGTCGCATCGAACGGCGCGGACGTCACGATTGTTGAAATCGGCGGCACCGTCGGCGACATTGAATCGTTGCCTTTCCTCGAAGCCATCCGCCAGATGCGCCAGGAACTCGGCCGCGAGAACACAGTCTTCGTTCACCTCACGCTCGTCCCTTGGATCGCCGCCGCGCAAGAGCTCAAGACCAAACCCACGCAGCACTCCGTCAAGGAACTCCTCTCCATCGGAATCCAGGCTGACGTCCTCCTCTGCCGTTGCGACCACGCACTGCCGCGCGACATGAAGCAAAAAATTGCCCTCTTCTGCAACGTTGAAGAGCGCGCCGTCGTCGCCGCACGCGACGTGCCTTCCATCTACGAGGTTCCACTCGGCTTCGCGCAGGAAGGCGTCGACGAACTCATCTTGAAGTACCTCCACATCGACGCGCCCGAAGCCAACCTCACCGATTGGAAAGACGTCGTCCACCGCGCCTACAATCCGCAGGACGAGGTCTCCATCGCCATCGTCGGCAAATACGTCGAATACGAAGACAGCTACAAGTCGCTCAAGGAAGCGCTCGTCCACGGCGCGCTCGCAAAAAATCTCAAGCTCAAGGTCACCTGGATCGAAGCCGAAGGCCTGGAATCAAAAACCCCCGAAGACATCAGCTACGAATCGCAGCTCGAGGGCTTCGACGGCATCCTCGTCCCCGGCGGCTTCGGCAAGCGCGGCATCGAGGGCATGTTGAACGCCATCCGCTACGCACGCGAAAAACAGATTCCCTACTTCGGAATTTGTTTGGGCATGCAAACCGCATGCATCGAGTTCGCGCGCAACGTCTGCGGCCTCAAAGACGCCAACTCATCCGAGTTCGACACCAGTTGCCAGCACCGCATCATCTACAAGCTCCGCGAACTGCTCGGCGTTGAAGAGATGGGTGGGACGATGAGATTGGGAGCGTGGACCTGCGTCCTCCAGCCCGACACCCTCGCATCCAAGATCTACGGCGGCAAAACCGAGATCAGCGAGCGCCACCGCCATCGCTACGAGTTCAACCGCGAGTACGAAGCGCTGCTCACCGGCGGCGGACTGCGCCTCAGCGGAACAACTCCTGACAGCACTTATGTTGAAATCGTCGAGATTCCCTCGCACCCCTTCTTCATCGGCTGCCAGTTCCACCCCGAGTTCAAATCCAAACCGCTGGAGCCGCACCCAATCTTCCGCGCCTTCATCGAAGCCAGTTACAAAAACCGGCAGTTGAACGGGCATGCAGTCAACACTACAACTCAAACCTCTGCGCATTAAAAATCGGGTGCCCCACATCTCGCTTTTGAGATGTGGGAATGAAAATCTCTTCACGCACTTGTCATTCTGAGCAAGCAATCCGCGCACAGCGCGGATTGCGCGTCGAAGAATCTGCATTTGCCTTTGCTTTTCCCGCCTCACCGGCTCTTCTTCACCGTCCAACTCTCCCTCTAATTTCAGCAACCATGCTCGTAACTACGGATATCACCGCCACCGGTTGGTCAAGTTGAATGTGATGCCCGCTATTGGCAACGGTAATCAGTCGACCACGGCTTGATAACTTCGCCAGCTCTCTCTGATGCACCTCGTGGTCCTTATCCAGCTCGTTCGGATTCTCCGGGCTCTTGCGCGAGATCACTGTAAGCGGCAGATCTCCCAATGGCGTCTCTTGTTTCCCTGCCCACCGTGCCAATTCCTCGGCCTCTTCGCCAAAATACTCATCTTGCGTCGCCGCCCAATGCATGGTTTGCCCAAGCGCCCAAAGCCTCCACTGTTGCACATTCGTCGGCAACTGATTGTAGGGCGGCTCTATCTTCGGCCCCATATCGTAATCCCGCACAAAATCCTGAATCGCCTTGGTCGCCGCTGGTGAAAGTGCATCGCTCGCCAATACATGGCTCCGGGGTTCGGGGATCGCCCGGTTCTTGCTGAACGATTGCGCCGTGCCCGTTTTCCCGTTGATGTTCAACAACGAATTCCAGTTACTGGCATCAACAAGAACCATCCCGGCCACATCCGCTGGATATTTCGACACAAATATCTCGGCTAAAAAGCCGCCGAGCGAATGCCCAACAAGCAGATACGGCCCTTTGATCTTCGCACTTCGCAGCGCTCTGCGCAGGTCATACGCTTCCTGCACTCTCGTCAGCGGACTCGGCCCAAGTTCGCTCCACGCTTCTCCGCCCCGGTCATACGAGCAGACACGCGTCGTCTTTGCAATCTCCGGTTGCACCAGCGACCAGTCAAATGAAAAATCTCCACTACCCGCTGAAAGCACGACCGTCGGCGTGCCTTTGCCCATGCACCATAGATGCAATCTATATCCGCCCAGGTCCACAAGCTTTCCCGGCGCACCTGGCTGTTGTACCGCCGCTTCCTGGGCCTGTGATTGGACCGGCATCAGGAGCAGGCAACAAAGTATTGATGTACTCCAGAAAATGTTTCTGATATACATGAGCAACCTCCACATCCAGCTCTGCGCAACTCTGACGGGGAACATCAGTTAATGCCATTACGTTTGCAAGGGACTGCCGGTTCCCTTTATGCCTCGCGCACCATCCATTCCGTCTTCTCGTGAAAATATTGAATGGTAAATAGTAACTCACTCCGTTATCACCTCACCTTGTCATTCCGAGCCGGGTGCCCCATTCTCGCGCTTTTTTATAGCGCGAGAGTGGGAACCAATGAACCTTATCCGCGTGTCTTGTGACGGGGCACGGAGTCAGCCGTACCGGGCTCAGCAAATAAAGGGAAGGTACGGGCTTTAGCCCCTGAGGGGGGCGGCAGTACGCGGTAATTACGCCAGCAGTATCGACCCCTTCGCCTTCCCTGCCAATACTTTGTCAAACGTCACCAGTTGCAACCCCGCCGACTCCGCAAATGCTGCGAGGTACGCATCCGCCCATTCCTTCGTCGAACTCTGCTCATAGGATGTGCGCGCTATGAAATATTTTTCCAGCTCAAACGGTTCAGGCATCATCTTTGCCCGGCCGCTTACCATCCACTCTTCGTAATATTGCCAGCAATCACGCTGTGTATATGCATGCTCTTGCATCACGGCCACGTTGGTCAGTAATCGAAAGAGTCCAAGCTGTGTTTGACGTGAGAAATATATGACACAGCTCTCGTCGAGTGTGTTGTACCAGTCGTCTGCAATCTGAAAGTGGACATGCCTCTGGTAAGTGAGGGTCAGCCACACATTCACATCAGGGAAAATCGATAAGGTCATAGATCTGCTCGCTCGTCAGTTCCAGCTTGTCTTTGCGGTTGGAGTGAATAATGGGGCGCACAAAACTCTTCTTAGGCAGTGGCGCAGCCTGGCTTTTTGCGAGCGACTCAAGAATCAACTCGCGGAGTGTAACCCCCTTCGCCGCTGCATCCATCTTCACCCTGCGGTAAACATCATCCGGAATGTCTATAGTGGTACGCATAAAAACATATTAGCATATTTATGCATGATTGTGATATTCGACATTTGGTCCCAAAACCCTCAAATTAAGCCCAAATGAAAAACTGTGAATCTGTGAAGAATTCTACTAACTCATAGATTCAAAATAAGTAATTCAAAATCCACGCCGCGCCACTTTTTGTCATTTTCCCCCAAAATCGCACTCAAAACCGAACCAGTTGCATTGAGCCCTTACCCCCTTGCCGTTATGCATCTGGCCCTGTCTGCACCGCACCATCCGTATTGAATTTCGCTCCATGGCCTCACTTGCTATCCTGATTCCGATGAAAATTCTCCGCCTCGCACTGCTCTCCGCCTTGCCCGTTCTGCTCATCGGCTGCCAGAACCAGCCCGAAAAGGCCGTCGAGAAGACTGTCCAGAACGTTGAGAACAAGGCCATCAACGCCGAGCACAAAGCCCAGGCCAATGCCGCCGAGCTCGACAAAGACCGCGCCGCGCTGGCGCATATTCCCGTGCCAACCAAGAGCCTTTATGTCGACGTCAAGGAGCCAGGCTCGTGGCAAAATCCTTTTATTTCAGTAGATAAGGATTACTTAACTTTGCGCATCACACACAAGGACGCAAACTCGAGCGACATCGGCAAAGGTACGCTCCTGCGCACCGAGACAGCCCGTCGGCAGGAGATTCAGGTCACCCCCGACAAACTCGCCGAGGCCCTCATCGCCCTTCCCGACGATGCCTGGCACTACGGCCGCGTCGTCGCCGTGGGCGAGTCGCCGCTCGCCAATCCCAAGGATAAGCCACAGGTCCGCCGCACCATTGAAACCACTATCAAACAGCTCAACGACATGGGCGTGGTCGTGGAGGAGTGGCCCGGCCGCTAATTCCACTGTACTGAAATTGGCTGGGTGGAGTAGAATTCGCGCCAGTCAAGGAAGGTGTACAGGATGCGCAGATTCATTCTTTTTTCTATTGTCTTAATTGCGGCCGGCTTGACGGCTGCGGTCGGCTCCGCTCAACAGCTCTCAGAAAAGCTCCAGATTGCCGTCGGCAAGTGGCAGGTGATGAACAACGATGGCTCTCTCGGCGGGCAGGTGGAGACCTGGCTTGCTAATGGAAAGCTCTACGGCAAGGTCACGAAGCTGAAGCCGGGTAAAGCGGCGGGTTCGATATGCGACCTCTGCTCCGGCGACAAGAAGGACCAGCCGATGCTTGGGATGACAATCATGTGGGACCTGAAACCAGACGGCGACCAGTGGGCGGATGGCATCATTCTCGACCCTGATAACGGCCATGAATACCGCAGCAAATTGTGGGCCATCGACAAGGACCATCTTTCCATGCGCGGGTACATCGGTATTTCGTGGTTCGGCCGCACTTCGAATTGGGTGCGCCTGCCGTAGCGAAGAGCTACCATCGTAGTGTGGAAACAATTTCGATTTTGAACAATCTGGCACCGCTCGCACATGAGCGGTTCAGCGCTGTGCGCGAACTGGAAGCATTGCTCAAGAAGTGCGTGAAGGGCGAGGTACTCTTCGACCTTGGTTCTCGCGCACTGTATGCGAGCGATTCATCCAACTACAGACAGTTGCCGGTGGGCGTGATATTTCCGCGCGATGCCGAGGATGTGGTTGCTGCGCTTTCGGCCTGCCGCAGCGTGGGCGCGGCCGTGTTGCCGCGTGGCGCTGGGACAAGTTTGGCCGGGCAGTGCACGAATGTGGCGGTGGTGTTTGACTATTCGCGTCATATGCAACAGCTGGTTGGGATAGATGCGGAAGCGAAGATTGCGACCGTTGAACCGGGAATTATATTAGACACGCTTCGCGATGCGGCGGAACTGCATCATCTGACTTATGCGCCGGATCCGGCTACGCACTCGCGTTGCACGCTGGGCGGAATGATCGGCAACAACAGTTGCGGAGTGCATGGACTGTTGGGCGGCAAAGTCGCCGACAATGTGGAGAGTTTGGATCTTGTGCTCTACGACGGCACGCGCATAACTGTGGGACGCACAAGCCCTGAAGAGCTTGAAGAAATTATTGCAGCCGGTGGACGACGGGGAGAGATCTATGCCGGGCTGAAGCAGCTCCGCGACAGATATGCTGAGTTGATTCGGCAACGATTCCCGAAGATTCCGCGACGGGTTTCTGGTTACAACCTCGACGAGTTGCTGGATGAGAACGGCTTCCATGTGGCGCGTGCGCTGGTGGGCAGTGAGGGGACGTGCGCAAATATTCTGGGCGCGCGATTGAATTTGAGCGTGAGCCCGCCGTGCCGTGTGCTGGTTGCGTTGGGATTTGAGGATGCGTTTGTTGCCGCCGATTTTGTTCCGCAAGTGCTTGAGTTCAAGCCAATAGGTCTTGAAGGCATGGACCAGATGGTGTTGGACTTTATGCGGCGCAAACAACTGGCGGTTGAGAATGTGAGCCTGCTGCCGCCGGGTGGTGGTTTTCTGCTGGCTGAGTTTGGCGCGTGGAGCGACGCGGAGGCTGAAGCCAAGTCGCGTGAGTTGGCGGAGGCAGCGCGCGGATGGAAGAGCGCTCCGGCAGCGCGGGTCTACACGAAGGAAGAAGCGGCGCGGGTGTGGAGCGTGCGCGAGTCGGCGCTGGGCGCGACGGTGTTTGTGCCGGGCGAGCCGGATGGATGGGAAGGCTGGGAAGATGCGGGAATTCCGCCGGAGCATCTGGGCGCGTATCTGCGCAAGCTGACGACGCTGCTGAAGGAGTTTGGCTACCGGACGCCGATGTATGGGCACTTCGGACAGGGATGCGTGCACATGCGCATCAACTTTGATTTTGCGAGCGCCGAGGGGATAGCGAAATTTCGCGAATTTTTAGAGCGCGCGGCGGATCTGGTCTTAAGCTTTGGCGGATCGCTCTCTGGCGAGCATGGCGACGGGCAGGCACGTGCGGCGCTGTTGCCGAAGATGTTTGGGCCGGAGTTGTGTGAAGCGTTCAGAGAGTTCAAGCGCATCTGGGACCCCGAAAACAAGATGAACCCGGGCAAGCTGGTCGATTCCGTGAGGGTCTACGACCCGGTGGAGAATTTGCGTCATGGGACACATGCGGCGCGCGAGTTGGAGACACACTTTGCGTTTGCTACCGATGGCGGTTCGTTTGCGCGTGCTACGGAGCGGTGCGTTGGTGTTTCTGCCTGTAGAAAGACAAGCGGCGGCGTGATGTGCCCGAGCTTCCGCGCGACGAATGAAGAACAGCACTCGACGCGCGGGCGGGCGCGGTTGTTGTGGGAGATTTTCAGCGGCGCGTTGCAGGAGGAAGGCTTCAAGAGTGAAGCGGCGCGCGAGGCGCTGGAGCTTTGCCTGAGCTGCAAGGCGTGCAAGAGCGAGTGCCCGGTGCAGGTGGATGTTGCGAAGTGGAAGGCGGAGTTTTTAGCTCAACATTACAAGGGTCGGCTGCATCCGCTGCATCATTATGTGTTTGGGTTTGCGGACAAGCTGGCGCGCTGGGGCGCAGTGCTGCCACAGCTGACAAATGGAGTGACGAGTTTTTCGCTGACAGGCACGGTGGTGAAGAAGATTGTCGGAGTTGCCGCAGAGCGGAAGATGCCGCAGCTGGCGGCGAAGAGTTTTCGTACGCAAGTTAAGACTGCTGGCGGCGGGAAAGAGCGGGTTGTGTTGTGGGCGGATACTTGGAACAACTACTATCACCCGCCGAGGTTGAAGGCAGCGCACGAGGTTTTGGTGGCGGCGGGTTTCGAAGTGGTGGTACCTCAAAAGCATTTGTGCTGCGGAAGACCGCTGTACGATTTTGGATTACTCGACCAAGCAAAGAAATATTTATTGCGTATGCTGGATGCGATGCGGCAAGAAATAGATAAAGGGACGCCGTTCATCTTTCTGGAGCCGAGTTGCGCGTCGGTCTTTACGGATGAGATGCCGGAGATGCTGCCGCAGGATGAGCGCGCTAAAAAGTTGAGCAAGCAGATATGGCTGCTGGCCGATTGGCTCGAAGCGAAGGCTCCGGAGTGGACCGCGGAGAGATTGAATGGCAGGCAGGTGCTGGTGCATGGGCATTGCCATCACAAGGCGAGCTTTGGCGGACCGAAGAGCGAGTTGGCATTGCTGAAACGCTCGGGGGCCGATGTGCGGTTGATTGAAGCCGGCTGTTGTGGGATGGCGGGGCCATTTGGATTTGAGGCGGACAAGTACGAATTATCTAAAACGATTGCGGAGACAGCGCTGCTACCGGCGGTGCGCGGCGCAGATGCCGAGACGCTGCTGGTGGCCGATGGATTCAGCTGCCGCGAGCAGATTGCGCAGCTTAGCGAACGCAAAGCGCTGCATATTGCAGAGGTTTTGGCGCTTCGCGTTGAGTGAGAGCAGCGTTCGATACAATGGATGAAAGCATTTTGCAGGCCGTGAAGCCTGTGAGGTGCGAGGAGCATCCAAAGATTATGTTGACGAATACACTGCCTGAAGCGCTGACCTTTGATGACGTGCTGCTGATACCCGCGATGAGCGATGTAGTGCCAACGCAGGTGAGCACGGAGACGCAGCTCTCACGCAATTTGAAGCTGAACATTCCGCTGATATCGGCCGCGATGGACACGGTGACGGAGTCACGGATGGCGATCGCGATGGCGCAGGCGGGCGGGATCGGAATCATCCACCGCAACCTGACTATCGAAGAGCAGGCCGGCGAAGTTGACAAGGTGAAGCGCTCAGAGAGTGGCATGATCATGGACCCGGTGACGATCGAGCCGGACCGTCCGATTGCCGATGCGCTCGAAGTGATGCGGCGGTTCAAGATAAGCGGCGTGCCGGTTACTCAGGGCAAGCGGCTGGTTGGAATACTGACGAATCGCGACCTGCGCTTTGAGACGCGAACGGATATTCCCATTGGCGACGTAATGACCAAGGATAATTTGATCACGGTAGCGGTGGGAACGACGCTTGAGGAAGCCGAGCAGATACTGCACCATCACCGCGTAGAGAAATTACTGGTGGTCAACGATGCGTATGAGTTGAAGGGCTTAATAACTGTTAAAGACATCCAGAAAAAGTTGAAGTTTCCGAATGCGTGCAAAGACGACCAGGGTCGGTTGCGCGTGGGCGCGGCCATCGGCGCCACAGGAGATTTTTTGGAGCGTGCGGCGGAGTTGGTGAGGGCGCGCGTAGATGCGCTGGCGATCGACTCGGCACATGGACATTCATCGCGCGTGCTGGAAGCTGTGCGTGAAGTGAAGAAAGCTTTTCCGAACGTTGATCTGCTGGCCGGGAACGTTGCAACGTATGAGGGCGCACTGGCGCTGATTGATGCGGGAGCGGATGCGATCAAGGTGGGCATTGGGCCGGGTTCGATCTGCACAACGCGCATGGTGACAGGCGCGGGCATGCCGCAGATTACGGCAATTGCCGATGCATACCGTGCGGCTAAGGAACGCGGTGTGCCGCTGATAGCTGATGGCGGCATCAAGTATTCGGGTGAGTTGAGCAAGGCGATTGCGGCTGGCGCGAGCGCGATCATGATCGGGTCGCTGTTTGCTGGCACGGATGAGAGCCCGGGAGAGACGATCTTATATCAGGGGCGCAGCTTCAAAACGTATCGCGGGATGGGTTCGCTAACGGCGATGAGCCAGGGCTCGGGCGAGCGTTACTTCCAGAGCCGGGACGACCTGGAGAGCACTCGAACGCGACCGGAGAGCTTGACGCAGCGCGAGTCACCGAACCAGAATCGGTTGGCGAAGTTTGTGCCGGAGGGCATTGAAGGGCGCGTGCCGTACCGCGGACCGCTGGACGCGATGGTCTTCCAACTGGTTGGCGGATTGCGCTCGGGCATGGGTTACGTAGGCTGCAAGTCGATTGAAGAGTTGCAGACAAAGGCGAAGTTTGTGCGCATCTCGAATGCTGGATTACGCGAGAGCCACGTGCATGACGTGATCATCACGCGTGAAGCACCGAACTACCATGTCGAATAGCACCGGCGGCCGGAGATCACTGTTCAGCACCTGGTCTCCGGTTGTTGCTGCAGTCCTGGCAGTGATAATCGAATCTACACCGTGGTTGGGATCAGACAAGACCAGTCCGTTTCTGCGCGTGGCGTGGGAGCGGATGTTTCATGCGGTAAGCAATGCGCAGTGGGACCTGATCAATACCATGATCCGCAAGACCGGGCATGTTCTGGTGTTCGGCTGTGTTGGTCTGAGCTTTGAGCGCGCGTGGTTGATCACGTTGCGCCGCGCGAAGTTCCTGACGACCGCTCTACTCGCAATATTCAGCACGGTACTTCTGGCCACTGTTGACGAGTGGCATCAAAGCCATCTTTCAAACCGCTCAGGCAGCATTACGGATGTACTTTTGGATGGTGCAAGCGCGGCATTGTTTATATTTACGGCTTACATGATTCCGCTGATGTTCAAATTAAAAAGCACTGACGAGCAGAAATCCTGATACAAATCTGACCGCACGATCAAGTAACTGCGATGGTTTTGGCGCGTGTGTTTCATCACTTGCACATGCCTCACCGTGATGCGTATCACAATGCAGAGCATGGTGCGGAGTTACAATTTTCGCGATTCTTGATTTCAGTGGCACGACATCTCTCAGGATTCGCAGCAGTTCTTTCTTCGGTTTTTAGTCGATCGTCAGCAAATAGAAGTGCGTGTTTAACTGATACATTTTGTCCTGAGGTTCCGCAGCCAACTGAAAAGTCAGTTTCATGAGGTGATGAATCGTCATGTACGCATCGCTGCGGCAATTCTGCTTAATACTTTCCTTCTCGCTGCTATCCCTTTGTGCTTGCAAGGCGCAGGCTCCACAAGCAAATTCACTAAACGTCATCCGCTTCGCGCAGGGCGGCAAGATCGTGTACGGGCCGGTTGGTGCGACCACGCAGCCAATGGCGATGAGCAAGCTGCTGAACATGGTGCAAAGCAGCTGTGGTGAAAAACCGCAAGTGGGGCGGGTGTTTCAATTTCGCGGCAGCAACGCCGTGGGCGTCTTTTTTACGGTCACAGACCACCCGGAGGGTAACCTGCCTTTGGCCGGATTGGTAATTGGCGCGACAACGGGTCCGAACCAGGCGGAAGCGGCGATGGTTTATAACAAATCGTCGGAGTTCAGCAAGACTGTGAACCCGATGTTGCAACAGTTGGCGGGCGTTTGGCATCCTGGGGCACCGGCTGCGACAACAGCATCTACGAGTCAGAAAGCATCGGTTCCGGCATCGGGACCGACTATCAAACTACAACGAATCAAGCTGCAAGACAGTACCGCAGTTGTGGCGATACCGGCGGGTTGGACCATAGATCCAAAGAGCGGTGGCGGTGGTGCTCTCCTCCATGGCCCACACAATGCGACGGCAGTCCTGGACAATTTTTTTCTTGCGCAGGACCCGAGTGGATCGGGCTATCGCAACATGATGCGCTATGGCGGGAAGCCTCTTAAAGGCATGATCATCTACCCCTCCAATGCCGACCTGGTGAAAGCACTTCCGGAGCTCATTAACCTCTTTCGCCAGTCCATGGGCCAGGGGCCAATCCAAGTGAATATCGACCACGCAGAGATGGTTTACCCACCCTCGGGGGCGTACTTCCAGGGTGAGCGCTGCGTTCGCGCTGTATCAGAGAACAGCCCGACGGAAGCCAAAGTGGTGCTATACAGGGTGACATGTGCGTTCGCGCCTGACCAATACGGTCAATACCACTTCCTTGACTCATTCGTCGCAATCCCAGATGGCTCCCCCAGCCAGGTTTACGAACTTGGAGAAGCGATTATTGGGAATTTCCAGGTAGATGAAGCGCTGGTGGAGCAACGGGCGAGTGCTGAGGCAGCTCCGCACATCGCACATCTGATCCAGGTGGATCAGGCGCAACGGATTGCAGTGGAAGCCAACACCGCGCGCATTGTGGGCAACATTCAGCGCATAGGTGCAGACGCAACCGAACGCATGAAGAACACCGAAATTGCGAATGAGGAGCAGCACCGCAACTGGAGCGCCGGCGAGACTGAGATTGCGCGGCAGACGCAAGGCGTGAGCAACTATCTGCTGGACCAAACGGTTGTTGAGGACAACAACATGTACGGCAATGGCACTGTTGGCCACGGAACCGTTTGGAACAACACCGCTGAGCTGCTGGTAAAGTCAGACCCCAACCGCTATTCGTATGTGAATGAGCCGAATTATTGGGCTAACACTGACTTCAAGCCTTGAGAGCCTAAGCCGCTCGCATGCAATAGCGCGGGCAATTGAAAAGCAGAGCCCAAAAGGCTCTGCTTTTTTGTCGCAAGCTACAGTGCAAATAAAACAGCTTGTCTGACGTCGCAGACAAGCCGATGGAAAAACACAATCTAACAAATACTGCCGTTCTGCACTTACCAGAGTGGAGGAATGCTTTGACCGTAGACGATACTGAGGCTGCCCAGTACGAGTACAGCGAAGACCCCGGAGACAAAAGCCCAGGGGAGACGATCAATGAAAGAAAGTTTCGGGTTCATCGGATGATCATTTCTGGCCTGAAGGATGCGGCAGGCCGCGCCTAACCGGATTGAGTTGGTGTGGATCACGCATACAGGGCCCGACAGACTGTGGTGCACTTTTCGGGTACTAGATATATGGTGGCTGAGATTGTGAAAGATGGGGAAAGAGAGTGGGTCGAGGAGGGTTTGCGTTCACAATAATTGCTATTAACTAAGAAGGTTATAGTTTTATCGTTTTATCGGACGTAGCGGCTAACGAAAAAGAGCGCATCCCGCAGGGGGATGCGCTCTTTTGATGCTGCGATTGAAAGCTGCTTACGCGGCCTTTTCGTCGTCGCCTTCTTT
This sequence comes from uncultured Acidobacteriaceae bacterium, assembly GCA_903842845.1. GTDB lineage: Bacteria > Acidobacteriota > Terriglobia > Terriglobales > Acidobacteriaceae > CAIMNN01. The sequence continues at coordinate 12,369 of CAIMNN010000169.1, forward strand.
GCCGCCCTCGGGCTGCTGCTCTTTCAACTGTTTTTCCATTTCGGCGCGCTTCTTGGCCTTGGTTTCGTTGCGCTTCTCGCGCTTCTCTTCAAGGACGTGCTCGATGCCGAGAAGTTCGATGATGACGGTTTCAGCGCCATCGCCCTTCTGGAATCCCTTTCGGATGATGCGGAGGTAGCCGCCCTGACGGTCGCCGTAGCGCGGAGCCACGACTTCAAAGAGGCGGGTGACGGAGTCGTCTGTCATCAGGAAGGCGAGTGCCTGGCGGCGGGAGTGGACGTCGCCCTTTTTGCCGAGAGTGATCATCTTCTCGACGAGGGGGCGGACGGCCTTGGCCTTGGCCAGTGTGGTGACGACGCGGTCTTCAATGATGATGGAGGTGACCAGGTTGCGCAGCAGAGCGCGGCGGTGGCTGGGGTTGCGTCCGAGTTTGAATCCTGCATTGCGATGGCGCATGAGACTTCTCTCTTTCGATCTTTTTTTTGGTGCCCACATATCATGTGCGAGATGTGGGGCACCCACTTTCAAATCACTTCGAGTTAGCCACAGGGGCTAAAGCCCGAATACTACTTGAGTCATTCTTGTGTACGGGCTAAAGCCCGTACCTTCCCAATTTTGTTTTAGGGCACGACCAAGGCCGTGCCCTTTCAAAACACGCTTAGAAGTTCTCGCCTTCCGTGGGGAGTTGCAGGTCCACGGAGTCGAGGGGCTCGTCCTCGTCATCGTAACGGCCAAAGCCGGAAGCGAGTGCGACGGAGGGGAGGATGCTGGTGGGACCGGGGACGGCGTTGCCGTTCTCATCGATCTTCATGCCGAGGGAGAGACCCATTTGAGCAAGAATTTCCTTGATCTCATTGAGGCTCTTGCGGCCGAAGTTCTTGGTCTTGAGCATCTCTGCCTCTGTCTTTTGAACGAGCTCACCGATGGTCTGGATGTTAGCGTTCTTGAGGCAGTTGTAGCTACGGACGCTCAACTCCAGCTCCTCGACGGAGCGATTGAGGTTGTCGTTGCGGAGAAGACCGCGGCTCTCTTCGCCGTGAGCTTCGGCTTCGAGTTCCTCTTCGAAGTTGATAAAGATGTTCATGTGGTCTTTGAGGAGCTTTGCGGAGAGCCCGATTGCGTCAGCCGGAGCGACTGCGCCGTTGGTCCACACCTCGAGGGTGAGCTTGTCGTAGTCGGTGATCTGACCGAGACGAGCTGCCTCAACCACGTAGTTCACGCGGCGAACTGGTGAGTGGACGCTATCGACCGGGATGAAACCCAGGCCTAGATCGGGATCAAAGTTCTTGTCGGCGGAGACATACCCGCGACCGCGCTTGAGACGCATCTCCATATCGAGACGTCCGCCTTCGCTGACGGTTGCGATGTAAATGTCCTTGTCCAGAATCTCAACGTCGCCGTCGGCTTCAATCATGCCGCTGGTGACGATGCCGGGCTGGTCAGCGCGCAGATAGAGCGCCTTGGGGCCCTCGCCGTTCAGCTTGAAAGGAATCTGCTTCAAGTTGAGGACGATGTCGGTGGCGTCTTCAACGACGCCGGCGATGGACTGGAACTCATGCAGAACACCTTCGATGCGAACCGCGGTGACCGCTGCGCCCTCGATGGAGCTGAGGAGTGTGCGGCGAAGCGCGTTGCCGATGGTGGTGCCGAAGCCGCGCTCGAATGGCTGAGCGCTGAACTTTCCGAATTTTTCTGTGAGCGACTCCGCATCAACTGCGAGGCGCTTCGGTTTTTGAAAACCTCTCCAAAGCATCATGAACTCTTCTTTCCCGCGCGACAGGTACGCCAGCGATGCATTTTGCGGCGGCCGCGCAAGTTCTCCTTCGTTTTTGAAATGAGCATCCGGTCACTCACGATGAGCGACCGGATGCTTTGGTTTACTTGCTGTACAGTTCGACGATGAGCTGCTCGTTGATGGGCAGATCGACGTCCTTACGCTTGGGCAGTTGGAGAACGCGTCCCGAGTGGGCTTCGAAGTTGACTTCGAGCCACGTGGGAACCGGGTTCTGTGCTGCGTATTGACCGGCGGCCTCGACGATGGCGAGCTTCAGGGCACCCGGACGGATGCTGATCTCATCGCCAACGCTGACCTGGTAAGAAGGAATGTTAACCTTCTTGCCGTTGACTGCGACGTGGCCGTGACGAACGACCTGGCGTGCCTGACGGCGCGAGATTGCAAAACCGAGACGGAATGCAACGTTGTCCAGGCGGCGCTCAAGCTGCTGAATGAGCAGTTCGCCGGTAACGCCGGTGGCGCGGTTGGCCTTCTCGTAGTACTCGCGGAACTGGCCTTCGAGCGTGAAGTACATGCGCTTGGCCTTCTGCTTTTCGTGCAGTTGCAGGCCGTAGCCCACGATCTTGGCCTTGCGGTCCTTGCCGTGCTGGCCGGGCGCGAAGTTGCGCTTCTCCAGCGGGCAGCGGTCGGAGGTGCACTTGGTGCCCTTGAGAAAGAGTTTCGTGCCC
>CAIMNN010000170.1 GCA_903842845.1 uncultured Acidobacteriaceae bacterium
GCCATACGTTGCCGACCAGGTCCATGACGCCGAAGGGGCTTGCGCCGTTCGGGTGCGCGTCGACGGGGTCAGGGCCACGCATGGTGCGGCCGGTATCCTGCACAGGGAAGTAGAAGCCGCTTTTGAGCGGGTCGACCGCCATGTCTTGCGACGGGGAGTAGAGCTGGTTGCCCCACGGATAGCGACGACCGTCGGCGCCTTGAGCGGCGTACTGCCACTCCCACTCGTGGGGAAGGCGTTTGCCGGCCCAGCGGGCGTAGGCGCGCGCGTCTTCAATGGAGACCCAGGTGACGGGGCGGTTTTCCCAGCCGGCAGGAATCTTGCCGTCTTTCCAATCTTTGAGGAAGTTTCCCTTGTCCTTGGGTGTGTAGTTGTTGGCGTCGAGGAATTTTTTGAACTCGGCGTTAGTGACCGGGTACTTGTCGATGAAGTAGGGCTTGACCGCGAGTTTGCGCTCGTGGAAGCGGTGGGGCGACTCTTCCCATGTGTACTGCACATCGACGCCGGGCATGTTTTCGCCCTCGATCTCATCGCCGCGGACCTTGAAGAAGAACTCGCCGCCGGGGATTGCAATCATGCCATCGGGCGCTTCCTTAGATGCGACGCTGGGGCCGGTCTCGATCATCTTCTGCGGGATGAACTTCCACTCATGCGGGTAGGCATTGAGCGGGCGGCGGGTCATGGTGCGCATCTTGGTGAGGAAGTCCTGCTGCTTCTGGGTCAGATCGGCCGTGGTGGCGAAGATGCCCATGTAGCCGTTGGCTTCGATCTGGAAGTAGAGTACGTCGCGGTCGCCATCTTTCTGCGGCTTGATCTCGTTGCCGTGGTAGAGGTCGTAGTAGCGCATGCCGGCGACTGCGGGCACATCCATCTGGCTGCCGTCGAGGTCGTATGCATTGCGGTTGACGATGGTCCAGAGGGTCTCATCGCCGAGCGGCCAACGGCTGGCGTAGATGCCGTAATTGTGCATGGGGCTGAGCGGGTCCCAATCAGGACTGACGAGGAACTTTGCAAACTCGCGCTCGATGGAACTGATGCGGTGCGTTGCCTCGGCATCGCGGGAGTTGATGCCGTTCCAGATGCCCCAGATGTTTTCCCAGCTCTCCCAGCCGACGCCGTTGAAAAAGGCGAATTGCAGGTCGTTGGTCTTGTCGAGAGCCCAGCGGTCGCTGATGTTGACCATGTGGCGCGGTTCAAGCCACTTGAGCTTGTCTACGGCGGGGATGGAAGGGAACTCGTATTGGCCCCAGGTTGAGAGGTTCCATGCAACATTGGTGTCATCTTCGCTGACCTCAGGCTCAAAGACCAGCGGATGGCCGGCTTTTTCAGCGGCCTCAACAAAGCCAAGCGGCACGCCGTTCTGGGTGTCGCCGTTGATGCCATCGGCGTTGATAAGCTTCATCACTTCAGCGACAGCATCAGGCCAGGGCTTGTCAGGCTTGTTGGTACCCTGGTCCCACATCATCATGGGGAAGAGAACTTTTACGCCGTGCTTGTGGAAGTCTTCAACCATCTGCTTGACGCCGGTTAGGCCGCCGGGCATGGACTGGAGCATCTGGAGTTGGTTTCTGTCATCGACACCCATGTTGGGGTAAGTGGACCAGATGAGGACGGAGTCAACGCCACCGTAGCGGCGGTCCAAGTCCTCAAGAAATTTGTCGACGGTGTAGCGGGCGGTAGCCGGGTCGTAGAGATAGCGGTCGTGTACCATGACCTGAGGCTGAATGAAGCTCGATTGCGACCACTTGAGCTCGGGCATGTCATAGCGCGCCCCATCATAGGCAAGATAGATGCGCCGCTCGTCGCGCCAGCGCTTCATCTCCTTGATCCAGCGCTCGTGTATGGATGGCGGACAGAGGACCGGCGGACCTTCCCAGGCATTGTGCAGGTTCATGCAGCCGGGGGCAAAGATCTGCTGATTTCTCATGCCAAGCTGTATCTCCTGCCCGTGGAAGGCAGCAGGCACAGTCAAAAAGAGTGATAACAAAGCAAGCCGGGTGATCGTCTTCGTCATAGCCTCATCCATTCAGCAATAATGTGTTGTTGTGAGCGTAGTAAGCCGCTTCTTATGCTGATAGTAATGCATCCCGGTTTGAAGCCAAGTGTAATTTTTGCTTCCCAGGTTACTAACATTGGCAAGCGTAGAATCCGGTAGTGCATCCCACTTTAAATCAATTAGATAGCTATTTCTTCAAGGCAGTCGCCAGCAGGGCTTCCACTTCGGCCCTTGTGGGCATGGCATCCTGCGCGCCGGGTTTTGTGACCGAGATGGCTGCGGCTGCTGAGGCAAACCTGGCTGCTGTCGCCGGGTCGTGACCTTCAAGGATGGAAACTGCAAAACCACCGTTGTAGGCATCGCCTGCGCCGACCGTGTCCACTGCATTTACATGGAACGGAGGAACCCAGGTTGCGGTACCACCGGTTTGAGCGATATACGAGCCTTCCGAGCCTCTCTTGAGGAGGACGCCAGAGACACCCTTGCTGAGGAACTGGCGCGCTGCATCGTCCGGTTCCGGTTCATCGCCGACCAAATAAAACGTGGCTTCGGTTTCGTTGGGCGTGACCCAGGTGACGTTCTTCCATATCTCTTTGGGGATATCGGAAGCCGGAGCGGGGTCCAAAATGAATGGAACGCCGGCGTCATGGGCTATCTGGCTGACGCGCAGGACGGTTTCATTGAGCAGTTCAAGCTGGCAGAGAACCATGCCGGCGTTGCGGATGCGGTCAGCCTGTTTGTCAACGACCTCAGGGGTTACCGATTTGTTGGCGCCGGGGACGACGACGATGGAGTTTGAGCCGTCCTGTGCAACAGAGATGAGCGCGACGCCGGATGGGCCGGGTACGCGCATGATTCCATCTGTGTTGACGCCTTTGTCCTTTAATTGGTGGAGAAGCGTATCTCCGAAGCTGTCTTGACCGAGCGCGCCGATCATCTCAACCGGGTAGCCGAGTCGCGCAACGGCTACAGCTTGATTGGCTCCCTTGCCGCCGGGTGTGGTTGTGAACTCGCTGCCGATAAGTGTTTGGCCGGGCAGCGGGATGGTTGAACAGCGCGCGACCAGGTCCATATTGATGCTACCCACAACGACGACCGGCTTGTTGCTCATTGCTCCACCTCGGGATAGTTAGTCAGTTAATCAGTCTTGCACCGTAAGTTGATGTGCGCTGTGCCGTTCCTCACAGTGCGCTGTATAGTCACTGCATCCAATCAATAGAGCGGTGCCAATGCGATAGCTCCCAGCCCCGCGAGGAAGAAGAGGAACATTGCGCCGAGCAGGAACTGGGCGGAGCGAGGCGCGCCGGCGAATTCCTTCCAGATGAATACGCCCCAGATGGCCGAGATCATGGTTGCGCCCTGTCCGATGGAGTAGCTGACTGCCGGACTGATGGGTTGGCCGGTGAGGTGCGCGCGCGATGCGACAAAATTGGCGATGGTGCCGGTGCACCAGATAGTTCCGCCGAGGAGCCCGGCAAGGTGCCAGCCGAAGGGTGCTTTCCAGTAACCGGAGCCATCGACACGCGGTTTGCCGTCGAGCGGCCAGCGCATGAGGATGAGATTGGCAGGGACGGTTGAGATGAGCACTCCAAGTGCGAAGTAGAACGCGATAGCGTAAGGGCCAGGCATGGGCGGATGCTGCATGGATTTGGCGACCAGCGGGTAAAAACTGCCCATTAAGACGCCGGCGAGCAGGCTGAGCACGATACCGCGCGAACTGGCGGATTTGTTGCCGCTTTCGCGTTTGCTGTAAGCCACCGCGTCCATGACGATTGCAAGCATAACCAGGGCGACGCCGCCGAAGAGGAAGAGCGGATTGCCGGAGGGCGAGACGAGATAGCTTGAGACTGCGCCGACGATGAGCGCGAGTCCGATGCCCACCGGGAATGCAACAGCGAGGCCTGCGACATCAATAGCGGCGACCAGCAATAAGTTGGCGATGTTGAAGACGACTCCACCGAGCGCGGCGAGGAGTATTGAGTTGAGCGAGACCGAGGCTACATCCGGCAGAAAAGACAGGCCGCTCTCGCCCATGGAGCCGAAGCTCAGCCCCCAAACGAGCGTGCCGCCGAGAACGCCGATGACGTAATCCCAATAAAAAAGCTGGAAGCGGTAACCGGGGCAAAGCTTCATGGAGTTGGCCCACGAGCCCCAGCAAAGCATACTGACGACCATCAAAAGCAGCGCGATGTTATATGTAGCAGGCAGAAACATCTTGTTCTCGCTTTCCTGTTCTTGTCGCGCTTCAAAAGATACTGCTTCGCACTATGAGGAGGCAACAATGGATTGGAATAGTATTGCGTTCATTTATTCAATTTGCAGCGGTTAAAATTGAAATATGCTCCTTGACGGAATCTTTGCCGCTATCACCACGCCTTTTTATTCAGATGAACGCATCTATCTGCGCAAGCTGGAATCAAATGTTGAGCACCTTTCACGCTCGCCGCTCGCGGGGCTGCTTGTGCTTGGCTCTACGGGCGAGAGCACGAACCTGAACGATGAGGAATCGGCCGAGGTGCTGAAGGTTGCCGCCGCTGCCGCCGCACCGACAAAAAGCTTGATAGCAGGCATCAGCCGCGAGAGCGTGCGCGCCGCGCTGGAAATGGCCGAGGTGGCTGCAAAGGCTGAATACGATGCTGTGCTGGTGCGCATGCCGAGCTACTATCGCCGCTCGATGACCGATGTGAACCTGCTGAATTATTTTCGGGTGATTGCGGACCGCTCGCCGCTGCCGGTTGTTCTTTACAACATTCCGCAGTGCGTTCAGTTTGATCTGCCGGTTGAGATTGTCTTTGAGTTGGCGCAGCACAAGAATATCGTCGGCATTAAGGATTCAAGCGGCGACCTGGAACGGTTGAAGAAGACGATTGCACTGACCGGGAATGCGCCGAAGCGCGAGGTCAAGGTGACGCCGATCTTTGAAGCTGTGACGAAGCGGATGCTGAAAATTTCAGGAAGAGGGAATGCGCTGGTTGGGATTGAGGGCGCGTCTCAATCAACGGCACTGCCGGGTTTGAAGACACGCACCAAAGAGGTTGGTTTCCAGGTGATGACCGGCGCGGCGACGACGGTGTTGGATTCGCTTGAGGCGGGCGCGACTGGTGCGACGCTTGCGTTGGCCGACTTTGCACCGCAGGCGGCGACAGATATTTACAACGCATGGAAACAAAACGACCCGGCGCTGGCGCGGACAAAACAGGAGCAGGTTGAGCCAGTTGCGAAGCGAATTGTGGGGCAGTTGGGGATTCCGGGCGTGAAGTACGCATGTGACTTCAATGGCTATTATGGCGGCAACTGCCGTGCGCCGTTCCTGCCGTTGACTGCTGCACAAAAGAACGAGGTTGAAAAACTCCTCACGAACATGAGGAATTAGCTGCGATCTATTGATTGATTATTGCGTTACGCGCGTGGTTCGATGACGCGGCGTTCGACCTGTGATGAAAGCACGAGCGAGGTCGACGTGCTGCCGTAGGGCGTGAGGCGGTCGATGACGGCCTTTAATTCTTCCACCGTGACCACGTGGACTTTCAAAATAAAACTGTCTTCGCCGGTGGTGCGATGGCACTCGACTATCTCCGGCATTTTGCGCACGGCTGCGGTGACCTTGGCCAGCACATCGCCGACGACACTCATGCGGATGAATGCGGTGATCGGCAGACCAACTTTGGCCGGGTCGATGTCGGCGCGGCAGGCGCGTATGACGCCTGCGTCTTCCAGGCGGCGGACGCGTTGCGCAGCTGCGGGCGTTGAGAGGCCGACGCGGCGACCAAGCTCAGCGTACGAGATGCGCGCGTCTTCTTGAAGTTGCAAGAGGATCTTCCAGTCGAGCTTGTCGAGCGAGGACGAATTTGACATCAGCGGCGCTCCTTGATTGCTGCTTTACGTATGTTAAGTAAAATATCAAATTAGTAGGAAAATGAAAAGCATTAATACGATATTCCATGAAATGAATCTGTATTTTCACCTATTTACAAGCATATGCTTTTACAGGTAATCACACATTTAACTGGCAGGAGCCACCGAATGAAAACCTGGGCAGAGCCTTTCAAGATCAAAGTTGTTGAACATGTGCGCATTCCGAGCGAGCAGGAGAAGCAGGCGGCGATCCGCGAAGCCGGTTACAACACGTTTCTGCTCAGGTCCGATGAAGTTTATATTGACCTGCTGACCGACTCCGGCACGACGGCGATGAGCGACCGGCAGTGGGCGGCGATGATGATAGGCGATGAAGCGTACGCCGGCAGTCGCAGTTTCTATCGTTTGGAAGAAGCGGTGCAGCGCTACTACGGCTACAAGTATGTTGTGCCGACGCACCAGGGCCGCGGGGCGGAAAATTTGCTCTCAAAGACGCTCATCAAGCAGGGCGACATCGTCCCCGGCAACATGTACTTTACGACGACGCGCCTGCATCAGGAGTTGGCGGGCGGAACGTTCACCGACATCATCATCGCCGAAGCGCACGACCCGGCGAGCCTGCATCCGTTCAAAGGCAACGTCGACATCGCGAAATTGGAGTCGGTGATACAGAAGTACGGCGCCGAGCGGATTCCGTATGTCAGCGTCGCTGCAACAGTGAACCTTGCAGGCGGGCAGCCGATATCGCTTGAGAATTTGCGCGCGGTGAGGGAACTGACGAACAAGTATGGCATCAAGGTCATCCTCGATGCGGCGCGTATTGTTGAGAACGCATTCTTCATTCAGCAGCGCGAGCCGGGGCAGAACGGGCGCACCATCGCGGCGATCGTGAAGGAGAGTTGCTCATATACTGACGGCTGCACGATGAGCGCGAAGAAGGATCCACTGGTGAATATTGGCGGCTTCCTCGCAGTCAACGACCACGCCGTCTACGACGAAGCGGCGAACCTTGCGGTTATCTACGAGGGGCTGCACACGTATGGCGGCATGGCCGGACGCGATATGGAAGCGCTGGCAACGGGCATTGAAGAGTCGCTGCATGACGATCACATTCGCGCGCGCGTTGGGCAGATACTGTATCTCGGGCAGAAGCTCATCGATGCAGGCATTCCGATAGTGCAGCCTATCGGCGGCCACGGCGTGTTTCTCGATGCCAAAGCATTTCTGCCGCATATTCCGCAGGAGCAGTATCCGGCGCAGGCGCTCGCAGCGGAACTTTATCTGGAGTCAGGCGTGCGTTCGATGGAGCGCGGCATTGTTTCCGCCGGACGCAACAAAGAGACTGGCGAAGAGAACAAGCCGAAACTCGAGCTTGTGCGGCTCACGATACCACGTCGCGTTTACACGCAGGCGCACATGGATGTTGTTGCCGAGGCGGTTATCAATTTATATGCGCGGCGCGATTCGATTCGCGGACTGAAGATGGTTTACGAGCCGAAGTATCTGCGCTTCTTCCAGGCGCGCTTTGAGCCGCTGACGTAGAATTCAATTTGACTGCGGGCCGTCCTGACCGGCGGCCCTTTTTGCGATGTGGCGAGCAGGGAATCGCGGCGTCCGGCACGTGATGCGCAGGTTAAATCATTTATAGTATCTAAGGACATTAAGGTGTTTGTGAACACTTGGGAGTGGCTGTTGCCGGATATGAATCGCTTGCCAGTAGTACATAAAATAAAAGCGACCCCGGCATCCGGCTCAATTGCATCCAATATTGCCATTGCAACTGCGCGGACGCCGAGAGTATTGCCAGTTGCGCTTTGTCTTGTTGCACTCATACTCATCGCCGTGCCACAGGCTTGTGCTACTAAGTCCACCGCGCGCAAGCAATTCAGAGCGAAACACAAAGCTCAGACAATGTTGAACGTGCCGATGCCCGACGAGGGGATTCTGCTGCCGCCCGACGACCCGCTGTTGGACGAGATACCGTATCTCTATCCAGAAGAAACAAAGTTCTCGTTGAAGGTTGTACGCGGTCGCACCGGCGAATCGCTGGACGTCGTTTACCGCATCGGCGATTTTTATATGCCTGAGGCGCTCAACGATATCAATTATTTTTGGCGTGACAATCACGACGAGACGGTGAGCGAGACTGACCCGCGCCTGCTCGACCTGTTGCATACATTGCTGGCCCGTGTGGGGAAGCCGGACGGCGAGATTATTATCCTCTCTGGATTCCGCACGCAGGAGACGAATGATGAACTGCGCGCGAGCCACAGGACCAATGCCGCGGAGTATTCGCAGCATCTATATGGACGTGCAATCGACATTCGTATTACCGGCTTGACGGCGGCGCATCTGCGCAATGTGGCGATGGCGATGAAGGTCGGCGGAGTTGGCTATTATCCACGCGGACAGTTTCTGCATGTGGATGTGGGTCCAGTGCGGCATTGGACGTTCAGTGGTCACCGCGCTCGGCGCAAGGGGCACGGAAAAAAGAAGCCTGCGACGAAGAAGAAGTAGCTGATCGAAGAGCGGTCATTTAATGAACGTGCTGTGTTTTAATCAATTATTCTTTATCTAGATCTGAGTGAGTTTTTTTGCGCAGCTTTAAGAGATTTACGCACTTTGTCGAAAGAAAGCCTACGTTTGGGATTGGCCTTCATTGCATCGTAAGTCTTGGCAACATCTTCACGGAGCCAGGCTTCGAGCGCACGATTCTGCATCTCGAGTGAACGCAGGCCATCGCGGATGACCTCACTCTCTGAAGCATATTCGCCAGACTCGACCCGTGAACGAACCATTTCGGCCAACTCGTGAGGCAGAGTAATACTGAATTGCTGTGTGGAGCGCATGATTGAACCTCTCACATGCAGTATGATTCAATCCTACTCAAAATTCAAGACCTTGAACTTAAAGATAAATTCCTACGCCATCGTGGTTCCGGCAACTGACTGAAGCCCGCGCGCTTCGATCTCAAATTCGCGCATTTTATATTTTTGAATTTTGCCGCTGAGCGTGGCAGGGAACTCGGTGACAAAGCGAACGTACTCGGGAATTTTGTAATAGGCTATCTGGCCGTTACAGAACTCGCGAATCTCCGCTTCAGTGGCCTTGACGCCAGGTGAGAGCCGCACCCAGGCAACGACTATTTCGCCCAGCCGCTCATTCGGGATTCCGACGACTTGCGCCTCGTCGATCTTGGGGCAGGTGTAGAGGAACTCCTCGACCTCTCGCGGATAAATATTTTCGCCGCCGCGGATGATGACGTCGCGACTGCGACCGGTGAGGTGGATGCAGCCGTCCTCTCGCATTACGCCGAGGTCGCCGGTATGCAGCCAACCGCTGGGGCGAATCACCTTTGCAGTTGCTGCCAGGTCGCCGTCGTAGCCCTTCATCAGTGCATAACCGCGCACGCAGACCTCGCCTTGATGGCCGCGGGGAACTGCCTTGTCCTTTTTAATCTCGCGGATGGAAATTTCGGTTTGCGGCATGGCGCGGCCGACGGTGGAGACGCGAATCTCGAGCGAGTCATGCGCGTCGCTCATGGTTACGACAGGCGAAGTTTCGGTTTGGCCGTAGGCGATGACGAGTTCATGGCAGTGCATTTCATTCTGCACACGCTTCATCAGCTCAACCGGGCAGGGAGCTCCGCTCATCATGCCGGTGCGCAGGCTGGTCATGTCAAAGCTGGGGAAATCAGGATGGGCGAGTTCGGCGACGTACATTGCGGGCACGCCGTAGACGCTGGTGGCGCGTTCCTCGTGAACTGCTTCTAGCGTGGCGCGTGCGTCGTAGGTCCAGTTGGGCAGAATAATGGCCGCTCCGCTGTTGACCGCGCTCATGGTTCCAATGACGCAACCGAAGCAGTGGAAGAGCGGAACGGGGACGACGATCTTGTCCGACTCGGTGTAGTGAAAGCCCTGAGCGAGGAACTGGCCGTTGTTGACGATGTTGTGATGCGTCAGCATTACGCCTTTGGGCTGGCCGGTTGTGCCGCTGGTGTACTGTATGTTGGCGACGTCGTCGACGGAGACGAGGTCGGGCAGGCGGCCATCGGCGTCGAGGAGAGCTGGCCACTCGGGTGAGTCAAAGTAGATCGTGTGTTCAAGGGTAAGGTGGGTCATGCCGTGGATGGCGCGGGCGAGTATGTCGGCGTAGTCGGCGCGCTTGTCCTTGTGCCAGAGGAAGAGCGCCTTCATCCGTGAACGCTCGAGCGTGTACTGCAACTCGTGAGAGCGATAGGCGGGGTTGATGTTGACCAGCGACGCTCCGGCACGGGCTGTGCCCATGTGCATGATGATCCACTCGATGCAGTTGGTGGACCAGATGCCGACGCGGTCGCCGTGACGGATGCCGAGGGACCAGAGACCTCGGGCTAGGCGGTCAGCGTGGTCGCTCAGTTCGGACCAGGTTAGGCGATGGTCCTGATGGCGAGATGCGACGGCGAGATTGTCAGGGTAGCGGCTTGCGGTGCGGGCGAGAAGATCGCCGATGGTGAGTTCGAGCAGGTCACGGCTTGGTCCGCATGCGTAACTGAGATTACTCGGAGGTTCTTCAACGGGCATGATGAGGGCTACCAGATGGAAATAATTGATGTTTACACGGTGCAGCCGGTAAGGCCATGTTGACCGTCACAACAGACATCCAATGTCCGATAACGTATATTCTGTACACTTAGACAAGAGAATGATAGAGGCTCGCGGCCAAGGCCTGCTTCCCTCTATCTACTGCAATATCTACATTTTATACTTGCCGAGGTCGTCGTCGTTCAGGCCTTCGAGCCAATTTTTGAGCTGTTCGGCTGAGGGGCCTTCGGGGGTTTGCGCGGCGGCAGCGGTGCTGAGCTTTGCTGAGGCAAAGACCTGCTCGCTGACATATATAGGACAATCGGCACGGAGTGCTAGGGCCAGCGCGTCAGAGGGGCGAGCGTCGACGGCGACCTGCTCACCGCCCTGCTTAATCCAGAGGACGGAGTAGAAGGTGTCGTCCTTGAGTTCGCTGATAACGACCCGTTCGAGTTGGCCGTTAAGCGCGTGGATGAGGTTTTGGGAGAGGTCGTGGGTCATGGGCCTGGGCGCGGCCAGCTTTTCAAACTCGACGGCGATGGCGTTGGCCTCGAAGATGCCGACCCAGATGGGCATCACCATGTCGCTCGCCATGTCCTTGAGGATGACGATGGGCATATTGGTCGACGGGTCGAGCACCAGTCCGCGGATTTTGACTTCGATATCCATACCAATTCCCTTCTAACGATTGTAATCCAGAAGCGAATTGCGGGCAGCGGGTAAGATGGCACGCGGTCCGTAAGAGTCTCAATCATACTCCTGCATGTGCCATGGCGCTCGTTACTCGTTCTTGTTCGGCCGACGCAATGTTCATGTGGCGAACAAATTTATATCCGCGGCACAAGTTACGAGTTTTCAGTGCTTGAAGCGGTGCATGAGCTTACTCACACTGACTGAGAGCTGGTCCCACATATACCAGGCGAAGATGCCGCCAGCAACGGCGAGTATTGTTTCCACGAGCGCATTTCTAGGGATGTGGATCTTATGGAAGATGCCCAACCAGAGGAAGTGCGTGATGTAGATGAAGAGAGACGCCATGGCGATTTTTGTGACCACCAGTGCGAGCGGCTTGGGCAGCGGAATGCTTTTGATCCAGATGACGGCGAGGATAGCGAGCAGCGGGAAGACGCTGACCTCGGGATAGCTCCAGAGAATGCCGGTAATGGCGCAGAGAAGGAGAGTTGCAGTGACGAGGAGTTTTTGCATGCGGGATTTTGATTCGGCGATCGCGATGCCGAGGAAGATGCCCCAGATGTAATGCCACGGCACGCGGTGATAGATGCTGAATGTGTTGTAGACGAACTCCATCAGAGCGCCGACGGCAAGAGCCATCAACGTCATGATGTAGGCAGCATGAAAGGTGTGCAGCTGAAAAAGTTTGCGGACGGGCTTGAAGGAAAAGAGGATGAACAGGACGGCGTAGATCTGGACCAATATCTCGATGAACCAGAAACTTTGCAGAGGAATGCTGCGGTCGTAATTGCTGACGAGCAGGATGGATGTGAGCAATACGTTATGGAATGCGAAGCGCAACGCGACGAGCAGAAGCATGGTTGGAAGTGCAATGCGTGAGACGAGCTTTGCGATCGGGCCGGGTGAGCCTTTTTCCGTGATGTTGACGAGCGAGTAGCGGCCGAAGCTCCAGCCGGCAACGATGAAGAGCGTGACGACTCCGCCAGGCAGATTGAAGAAGCCGAAGTGGTCTGCGACAACGGTGATGATGGAAAGCGCGCGCACGATTACCGATGTAACAACGCTGAGACCGCTCAGGCTCCAGGGCCTTTTGGCTGACGTTGACTTCATGGTGGCGAGCTGGACGATTGAAAATTGTTCCCACTCGTCAGGCAGGCAGCCGAGGATTTCTTCAACGACGAGCGATGCCTGAATGAATGAGAGCGAGTCGCCGCCGAGTTCGACAAATGAGTAAGTTGGGTTGATGGCTTTGCAGGAGAGGATGGTCTTCCACTCTTCGACGATGAGCGCCTGCACGGGGTCCGTGATCTCTTCGATCTCGTCGTCGGTTGTGGAAGTGTCGGCGAGGGTGAGCAGCTTGACTTTGTCGACTTTGCCATTGGGTGTGAGGTACAGCGATTCAAGCCAGAAGATTTGCGAAGGAACCATGTAGCTGGGCAGTTCTTCTGCGAGCTTGTTTTTGAGCTGTGCGCTTTTTGCGGGGTCGTGTTGGTTGGCAATTTCTTTGCGCGGGACGACGAATGCGATGAGTTGCTTTTCTCCGTTGGCATTGTCGGTGGTGAATGTGGCAGCGTTTTCGACGAGCCCGGTGCGCTCGACGGCGCTGTTCACTTCTGCAAGCTCCACGCGGTAACCACGAATTTTAACTTGGTCGTCGATGCGGCCTGCGCCAATGATGAAACCTGCTTCGTTTTTGTAGCCGGCATCGCCAGTGCGGTAGACAGGTGGCAGGTCGACGCCAAGATGGACAAACTTTTCGGCGGTCATGCCGTCGTCGTGCAGATAACCATCGGAGAGAAAGCGCGTGCGAATTCCAACTTCGCCTTTTTCGCCGGTCGCGGCGAGCTGCATATCGGCGGTGAGGATGAGTAGCTCTACGTCATCGATACCCTTGCCCAGCGGAATGGGCTGGTCGGAATTTATGTCGTCGCGGTTGACGCGATAGAAGCCCATGGCTTGTGGCGTTTCTGTTGCACCGTAGAAGTTGACCAACTGCGCATTTGGGAAGATGCGGAAGATGGAGCGCGCGTGCGATGCGCGCAGAATATCGCCGCCGCAGAAAAAATATTTCAATGAGTTCAGCGCGTCGTTGTCGCCCTTGCCGGCCTCAATGAGCTTTGAAAGCTGCGGCGTGCCGTGGATGTAATTGATCTCAGATTCCTTGAGCCACGTGTAGAGATGATAAGGATTGCGGATGCTCTGCTCGGGCGGAATGCAGATCTCGGCACCGATGGAGAGCGGCACGAAGAGGTCGCGCAGGAAGGGGTCGTGGCCGACGCCGGAGAGCATGGAAAATTTATCTGATGCGCCGGGCGTGAATTCGCGCTCATAAAATTCGACGAAATGATTCAGCGGCGCGTGCGAAGTTTTGATGCACTTGGGCTTGCCGGTTGTGCCGGATGTGAAGAGGTAGTACGCGACAGGGTTCTTCTCGATAGCGGAGAGTGCGGGCGTCGCTGGCTGTTGCGACAATTTTTCGCGGTCGACGTGCAGAAAGCGGCTCGCGTCGATTGAAGGATAAATGGACTGAACGTCTTCCCTGTTGAAGCCGCAGTGCAGGATGAGCGCGGGCGAGATGATCTCGCATTGCGTGTTGAGGCGCTGTGCGGGATAGTTTGCATCCAAAACAGCGAATGTGTAGCCGGCGCGGATGGAGGCGAGGATTGCAATGACGAGATCAATGGAGCGCTCGGCGTGGATGGCGACAACTTTGGAGTTCGGCGCGGCGAACTGTGGAATTTCACTTGCGAGGTTCGCGCTGAGGCGGTTGATCTCACCGTAGCTTATTGTGGCTTCGCCCTGAGTGATGGCCGTCTTGTTGGGATGCGCTGCTGCGTTTTCAAAGAAGTGAGCGATGATCGAGTAATCGTAGTTTTTCGTACTGGAAGCAGGCATCATCGTCTCCGAAAGAAATGCAATTGGAACAGGCGTTCTTTTCAAACCTCCAGCACGTGATGGCTCTTGATTGTTGTGGAAGATTTGAAGCTGAACGCGAGTTGGCTATGTATAAATTTTATGACTGATGTAGATATTGCAGACGCACAAATGCCTCATACTTTGTGGGTATGAAATGCCCCTAATGGGGTATGCCTAGAGAATTGCTTCGCCAACCAAACTGTTGGGATGCGCGCCGGTAACGCGGACGCGGGCATAACTGCCGACTGCGGGCGCGATGAGCGAACTGGTTGTGTAATTGACAGTTTTGTACTGGCTGCTGCGTCCCATGATCTGATTGCGGGTCGTGTTAAAACCTTCGACCATTACTTCCATCTCTTGTCCGATGTAATTGATATTGATAGCTCTTTGGATTTCGTGTTGGCGTTCGAGCAGCACGTCGAGGCGGCGCGCCTTCTCTTCCTCTGAGATAGAGTCGATCATCACCAGCGCCGGCGTGTTGGGGCGCGGCGAGTATTTAAAACCGAAGACGGCGTCGTACTGAACGTCGTGCAGCATGTCCATGGTCTCGATGAACTCCTCGGGCGTTTCACCCGGGAAGCCGACGATTATGTCCGTGGTGAGCGCGATACGGCGTTTTGCCGCTTTGATCCAACTGATGCGCTCGAGGTACCAGTCGCGCGTGTATTCACGGTTCATCTGGTTGAGGATGCGCGTGGAGCCCGACTGTACCGGCAGATGCACGTGGTCGCAGAGCGTTGGAACGGAATCAATTACGTCGACGATTTCGCGAGTGAAGTCGCGCGGATGACTGGTCATGAAGCGGACGCGGCGAACGCCTGCAATCTCGCCAACGGCTGCGAGCAGTTCGGCGAAGCTGCGCTTCCCTTCCGGGTCCTTCCAACTGTTGACGTTCTGGCCGAGGAGTTGAATCTCGGTGTAGCCCTGGTCGATGATGCGGCGCGCTTCTTCGAGAACTGATTCTGATGTGCGGCTGCGCTCTTTGCCGCGCGTGTACGGCACAACGCAATAAGCGCAGAACTTGTCGCAGCCTTCAATGATGGTGATGTATGCGCGGAACGGAGACTGGCGGCTGGTGAGCTCAGTTTCAAATGTCTCATCGGTCTGGCGGTCGTCGAGGCCTGTGACGCGGTTTTCGCCAGCTTCAACGCGGGCCAGCATTTCGGGGAGTTTGCGATAGGAGGCTGAGCCGGAGACGAGCGAAACGTAGGGGGCACGCTCGAAGATTTTTTCGCCTTCCTGCTGGGCAACGCAGCCAAGCACAGCGAATCGCTTGCCGGATTTGTAGAGCTTTTTGTAGTCGTTGAGGCGGTTGAAGACCTTCTGTTCGGCTTTGTCGCGGATGGAGCATGTGTTGTAAAGAATGAGCGATGCATCCACTTCGTTCTCGACCTGGCGGTAGCCTTCGCCGACGAGCGTGCCGATCACCTTCTCGCTGTCGTGCGCGTTCATCTGGCAGCCAAAGGTCTCAAGGTAGAATGTTTTTTCCGTTGTCATCTAGTATCAGTATAAATTGATTTGAATTCAGTGTTTTTGATGAGAGCAAAGCGGTTGGTACCAGACCGGGCCGCGCCTTGAACTGTAAAATTCGTACAAAGGAAATTATGACCCTCCACAGCCGACTGAAATCGCTCCTACTTGCAGCCGTAGTTCTTTGCGCCGGTTCACTGATTCTTTCAGCACAATCCGGCTACAACCAGCCGCCGAAAAATATTCTCGACGTCATGCTTGCGCCGCCGCCGCCTTCGCCTTCGGTTAGCCCGACGAAGGATTCGATTCTGCTGGTCACGTTGCAGGACTATCCGTCGATCGAGCGCGTGGCCACGCCGTTCCTGCGCATGGCCGGTGTGCGCGTTGAGCCGAAGAACCACAGCAAGCATGACACTCCGGGCGGATACGGCATCACGCCCTGCGCGGTGAGCTACTTGCTTGTCCATGTCTCGGACAACTCCGAGGTGAAGATAGCGTTGCCTGCAAATGTTTGCGCAGGCCAGCCGATTTGGTCTGCTGACGGAAAGCGCTTTGCATTTGTGAATCTGGCGAGCGATTCCGTCGAGCTTTGGCTGGGTGATGCGAAGAGTGGCGAAGTGCACGCGGTTAAAGGCGCGCGGCTGAACCCGATCTTCGGCGATGATGTGCAATGGATGCCCGACCAGAAAACGCTACTAGTGAAGTTGGTGCCCGATGGTCTTGGCGAGCCGCCTGCTGCGCCGGTTACGCTCAGTGGTCCCAGCATTCAGGAGTCTCTCGGCGGCAAGGGGCAAAGCAGCACCTACGAAAATCGCGACACGCTCAACAACAAACACGACGAAGACCTATTCGAGTACTACGGCGCAACGCAGTTGGCGCTGATCAACGCGGAGAGCTCGACGATAACGACGCTCGGTGCGCCTGCAATCTATGACGAACTGACGCCGGCGCCGGATGGCGTGCACGTTCTGGTCACTTCGATTCACAAGCCTTTCACCTACGTGAATACCTACGACCACTTTCCGCACGAGGTTGAAGTGTGGGATGTGAGCGCGCCCGCAACTGTGACAAAGCAGACCATTGCTTCCCTACCGCTTGAGGACCGCGTTCCAATCGAAGGCGTTCCGCTGGGGCCGCGTGATTTCACATGGCGCGTCACTGATCCGGCAACACTCGTGTGGGCCGAAGCGCTGGACGGCGGCGATTGGCACACAAAGGTTGAAAACCGCGACAAGCTCATGCTGCTCAAAGCGCCGTTCACATTACCGGCGGTCGAGGTTGCGCGCACCAAGCAACGCTACGTGGGCTTTTACTGGAGCACCGATCCGAAGGTCGCGATACTCAGCGAGTTTGATCACAACCGCCATTGGCGGCAGGCTTCAATCATTAATATTGATGACTCGAAGCAGACGCCGCGGCTGTTGTGGAATCTTTCAACCGATGAGAAATATTTGAACCCCGGCAACCCGGTGATGAAGAAGCTCGCCAACGGCGTCAATGTTCTGCGTCAGGATGGCGATTCTATCTATCTGTCCGGCGTTGGCTCATCGCCTGATGGTGACCGGCCCTTCCTTGACCGGCTCGACCTGAAGAGTTTGAAAACCGAGCGGCTGTTTCGCAGCGACAAGGATGCATTTGAGCAGTTCCTCTCTTTTGCTGGGCCAGATTCGCACATCTTCCTCACCTGGCATCAGACGCCGATGGACCCACCGAATGCTTATCGCAGAACGCTGGGTAAAGCCGTGACTGCGCCAGCCGGCGAGGCAACGTTTGCGTCGACGAGTGCTGTTGTTACACACATCCCCGATCCAACGCCTGAGGTGCGCAAGATCAAGAAGCAGCTCTACAAATACAAGCGCGCGGATGGTGTGGACCTATCTTTCACGCTCTACACGCCGCCGGGATATGTTGAGGGCACGCGCGTTCCGACGATTCTGTATGCTTATCCGCTTGATTACGCCGATGCATCAAAGGCCGGACAGGTATCGGGCTCGCAGGAGACGTTCACGCGGTTGCGTCAGTACCGGTTGCTGTTGTTGGCTGGCTACGCAATTATCGACAACGCATCGTTCCCCATCATCGGCGATCCGCAGAAGGCATACGATACGTATCTTGAGCAGCTTGTCGCGGATGCCAAGGCCGCGGTGGATAAAGCTGTTGAACTCGGCGTTGCTGACCCGAACCGCATCGGCGTCACTGGTCATAGCCATGGTGCGCTGATGACGGCGAACCTCGTTGCGCATTCTGAACTCTTCCGCGCCGGCGTTGCAACCAGTGGCTCGTTCAACAAAACGCTCACGCCTTTCGGATTCCAAAACGAGCAGCGTTCGGTTTGGGAGGCGCCCGATGTCTACGTGAA
>CAIMNN010000171.1 GCA_903842845.1 uncultured Acidobacteriaceae bacterium
CGCAGACCCGCGAATTCGCCGACCGCTTTGAAGCTGCGGCCAAACAAGCCAAAAGCCCGCGCCGCGTTGCCAACCTTCTTCTCAGCGAGATCGGCGGCCGTTTGAACACACTCGGCCTCGAGCACGAGCAATCGCCCGTCTCCATGACTGGCATCGTACAGGCAGCCGACCTGCTCGAAGCTGGAACCATCAGCTCCAAGCAGCTCAAGCAACTCTTCGACATCTGCTTTGAAAAATCAGAGGACTTCCACACCATCTACGAGCGCGAGAAGCCGCAGCAGATAAGCGACACCGGAGCAATCGAAGCAATGATCGACGCCGTCATCATGGCCAACCCCGTGCAGGTGGCGCAGTACAAGGCCGGCAAAACCACGCTCCTCGGTTTCTTCGTCGGCCAGGTGATGAAGGCCAGCAAAGGGCAGGCAAACCCGGCGCTGCTCAACGAGCTCACGACAAAAAAGCTTTCGGATTAAGTCAAAGCTCTCACTGTACTTTCCCTGTTCATGTTCCTACCATGTACCGCGAGATCAGCTAATTGCCTTCTAGTGGCTGACTGCGGCCACTACTGTACGGGAGTAGGTACGTTGCACTTGGGCGAAGAAGGTATGCATTCCGTGTTGGGTGTACACGTGTAGGAAGCAGTGCATCCAACATTACACGATGGCAATGAAGGCGTAGAACACTGCGTGCCCTTACTTGAGAGTTTGGGAACGGTACCCGCTGCGCATATATCCCCGATATTGTGGTAAGAGATGTCACCCGCAACACAGAACGGGCTGTTGTTCGCGCACTCCAATTTTTTCGCACCACTGTTGTTCTTCGGCATCGTCCCACAGTAATACGGCAATTGGAAATTCTGGGTCGTTGAGCCTGCCGTGCACGGATCCACGGTCGAATAGGTATAAGACGATGTTTCCCCTGTCCACACTGCAGCCACGCAGACCTGCGACACCGGTACATTCGGAAGGCCAGTGTAATTCTTCAATGCAACAAGGTCCGTATTGGACGCGCTGTATGAGATAGTTCCGCCGCCTTTTTGGGTGGAGTTGTCGTTTGCAATATCGAGCGTTATCGCGGTGACAGGAGATGTATCCGCAAGCGTGACATTGCCTGGCGAAACTGGGTTTTGTTTGTTATAGACGAACCCGGACGGGCAGTAGCGGCTATCGGGCGGGTTGCCCTTACAAATTGACGGAGCCAACAGGATACTGGTCAGTGGGATCGTCTTCCCGTTGTAATAGGTATATGTTGGATCCTTGACCGTCTTGACCGACTTCGGCACAGTTACGGTGTAGGTGACGCCCGTGACATCAAGATTGTTGTTGGGGTCGGTGTTGAGCTGAATGGTCAGGGTAGTCCCACTTGGGAGGGTCGGAATTGGAGTGTCTTCCAGCGTAAGCAGATGGAATATCTGGTTCGTGCCACGAGTGTTGATGATATTGCTTCCCTGGTCGCAGTTCTTGTTATTGCTGTAATGCTTATAGCAAGGGCCCGGCGGGGGCTTAGTGGGCCAGTTGTTGACCATTCCAAAAATATCAGTCCGGTTGCTTGCGTCCTTGCTTGAATACACATTGATGATGTATTGCTGCCAGCCGACAAGGCCCCGGCCGCCGCTCGCGTTGGCTCCATGCGGGTACTTTGGTGAGGCTTGTGCGCCCACATTGAATTGGAAGTCGAACCCTTTCGAGTCTCCGCTCATATCGGATGTGATGGTGATGGTGACCGAGGGGTTGGCAAGAGCGGTGCAATTGCCTGTTACAGTGTTTTGCGCTTCATACCAGTAATTTTCATTGCCCTGTAGCTTGGTGGGGTTCTGGCAAAGCGGATTACTGGAGGATTGAGCGCTGGCAATGGACGTAAGTAGCAGGCCGAGTGTGAGCAGACAGAGAAATCGCATGATCTATCCTTTGTGGACAAATGGAGTGTGGACGAAACGTCCCTGATTGATTGGTGGTCGTTTAAAAATTGATTATGCGATCCATTGAGATAATGAATGATGAATGGAGAAGATAGGGCTGAATCGCGCGTGCCCTACAAAGAACTTTCAACGAATCCTAGTTCGTTCGCAGGAGCAAGTCAAGATAAATTTCAGTTTGCTAAAAGATATGAGGAGCCTGCACTGGATTTTGGCTCCTCGGTTCTTCTTCCATATAATCGAATTGTCTGGTCATTCACTTCAACTTCAGCTCGCACTCATACAACTTCCGCGCATCCCACGAACTGACCGTCTTCACAGCGCTCTTCTTGCCGTTCAACTCCGCCCACACCTCGTGGTCATCGGTCATGCTCACCTGCGTAAAGCGGAAGTGACCATCAGCCGTCGTCGTATAGCTGCGGATCGCCTTGGTCTTGATGTTCTTGAGGAACACCGTCGCTCCCATCTGCACGGTTCCACCGTCATTCACAACGGCTCCGGCAACGGTGCGCTGGCCAATATTCTGCGCCGCCGCGTCCCTCGTAACCACTGACCCAGCCGCCACAACCACCATCACGGCCATCGCAAGTGCGCCGGTAACAAACACCGCGCGCGTCATCTGACTTTTCTCTATTAACCAACGGGAAAGCTGACTGCTATCCGACCTCATTCTTCTTCCTCTTCCTCTTCATCAAAGAACTCATCGTCATCGTCATCGTCATCTTCGTCCACGCGCGACAATTCCAGCGGCTCTACTCCGACTATCTCATACTCGGTCCCGCATTCGTCGCATACAACCACGTCGCCCGCATCAACCTCGTCCAGTTCAAAATCCAATGCGTTCTCGCACTCAGGGCAGTTTGGCATGGCAGTCTCCTCTCTTGCTCTTTCATTTGCCGCCTCTCACGAGCGGCTCTAAAACGTAGTTTTAGCGAGAACACCGCTTTTGGTCAAGTGCCTCCGCCCACAGTCATGTGCAATTCTCATTTATCGCTCTTTCATTTTCGCAATTCCATTTCAGGAACCCGCCCCTCATCCCGCCCCGCATCCTAGGACTATCCACCCCATCCGATTTAATCTGGTTCAGGATGCCCCAATACTCCAACCAACTCGCGTTCCCGGCCTTTCGCGGCGCAACCCGGAAGCTCATCCTCCTCAACCTGACAGCCTTCTTCGTCATGCTCGCCGCATCGGCCTTCCGCATTGAGCCAGCAGTCCACTTTTTCGCACTCTGGCCGCTAGACTCCCAAGCCCTCTTCCACGGCGCATGGTGGCAGCCGCTCACTTATAGCTTCGTCCATCCCTCCATTCTTGGAACCTTCTTTGAGCTGCTCTCTATCTGGTTCCTCGCCGGATTCCTTGAATCCGAACGCGGCGAAAGCTGGATCGCTACCCTCTACGCCGTCTCAGTTCTCGGCTCCGCAGGTGCAGCGCTCCTCCTCCGTCTGGTCGGCATCCAATCAACGGCCCCACTTACCGGTAGCTTCGGCGGCATCTTCGGCCTGTTGGTCGCGCTTGGTGTTCTCTACGGCGACACTCAATTCAGCCTGATGCTGGTCATCAACATGCGCGCCAGAACTATGGCGATTATCTACGGGCTCATCGCCCTCGCCATGCTCTTCACTGAGCAGCGTTCCTACGCCTTCGCCCAACTCGGCGGCGCGATCGCCGGCTGGCTCTTCATCAAATGGGGTCCACGCCGCGGATTCTTCTTTGAACTCAGCGAGGCCTGGTTCTCGCTGCGCAATTCCTTCTACCGCCGCAAGCGCCGCAACGCCGCTAAAAAATTCGAAGTCTACATGAAGAAGCAGGGCCGCACCATCCGCGTCAACGGCGCAGGCCAGCCGCTCGATGACATCGACGAGAACGACAAAAGCCGCTGGAATTGACCCGCTAGTACAACCCGCACTTACCTGCCCTCATCAGATAAAATTCACTTGATATGACACAGAAGCTTGCATTTCTCTTTCCCGGCCAAGGCTCGCAATCCGTCGGCATGGGCCGCGCACTCGCAGACCAATTCCCCATCGCCGCTCAAACCATCGCCGAGGCCGACGAAGCCCTCGGCTTCGCGCTTTCGAAGATCATCTACGAAGGCCCGGAAGAAGACCTCAAGCTCACCGAGAACACCCAGCCGGCCATCCTCACCGTCAGCGTCGCAGCATGGCGTGTGCTCGCCGAGCAGGGCATTCATCCCGCCCTCGCCGCCGGCCACTCGCTCGGTGAATGGTCCGCCCACGTCGCTGCCGGCACGCTCACCTTCGCCGACGCCGTCCGCGCCGTCAAAGCCCGTGGCAAGGCCATGCAGCTCGCCGTTCCGCCCGGCCAGGGCGCAATGGCCGCCGTCCTTTCGCTGCCAGCTGACAAGGTCTCCGAAGCCTGCGCCACCGCTGCCGCCGAAACCGGCCTCGTCGTCTCCGCTGCCAATCTCAACTCGCCTGACCAGACCGTCATCTCCGGCGCGACCGCCGCCGTCGAAAAAGCCTCCGAGCTCTGCAAAGCCGCCGGAGCACGCCGCGCCGTCATGCTCCCCGTCAGCGCGCCCTTCCATTGCTCCATGATGGTTCCCGCACAGCACGCCGTCGCCGAGTTCCTCTCCGGCATCAACCTCTCCACACCGCACATCCCCGTCGCGGCAAACGTCACAGGCTCGCTCGTCACCACAGCCGACGCCGCGCGCGACGCACTCATTCATCAGGTCACAGGCACGGTTCGCTGGGTTGATTGCGTTCAGGCCCTCTCACAGGCCGGCACAACCACCTTCATCGAGGTCGGCCCCGGCAAGGTCCTCACCGGGCTCCTGCGCCAGATCGACAAGTCCCTCAAGTGCCTCAACGTCGAAGACCCGGCCAGCCTCGAGACCACCAAATCATCTCTCTAAAACCAGAACGGCAGAGTGGATTCATCCACTCTGCCGTACTATTTCCAGTTCTCTAGATTCATTTACGGTCCAAGGTACAGCTCAACCGAAGAAAATCCCAGCTGCCCACTCTCCGGGTCAAAAGAGATAAACACCGCTCCGCTCTTGCGGTCGTTGATCAGCAAACCGACAACCAGCACATTGCCGTAGACACGCTGCCCTGCTATCGCGTGGCTGTGGATGACCCCAAAATCATTCTGCTCGCCGTTCGGGCCCCAGTCCTTCAAAAACTTTTTGTACTCGTAATTCAGCGGTTCCTTGCCATCGGTCTTCCAGGTCGGGTCGTTCAACCAGATTCCGTACGCCTCTTCCATCTGGTTGGACTCGACTGCCTTCATGAACTTGCTTACCGCAACTGAGCCGCGGCGATGCGTGTTCCACGTGTTCGGCCAATCCTTCGGCGTTCCGCAATAAAACCACCAGCCGATGATTGCGAAGCCGATAAAAAAGACGACTCCAAAGATGATGCGGCGTCTCAGTACTGCGCCAGCCACATCGTAAGTTGGTGCATTCAACAATGTCATAACATCAGACCTCTACTTCAAGAATACGTCATTCTTCCAGCCGTCAATTACCAAACTGTTGCAGGTATTGGATTTGGCAATATCGCCGGATAGTGCGCACCTATAGGGTTTGACACCGCCGAGGCCCTGTTTGTTCCCCGTCAATCCTCGCGCGTAAACCGAGTCCGCTTCTTCTCCGCATGCCGCGCAAGTGCAAGGTCTATCAGTTCGCTGATTAGCGTCGTATAACTTATCCCGCTCGCATCCCACAGCTTCGGGTACATGCTGATCTTGGTGAAGCCCGGCATCGTGTTCACTTCGTTCAAAAAGATGCGCTTCTTTCCATCCGGCTCCATCAAAAAATCCACGCGCGCCAACCCCGCAAGGTCGCACGCCTTGAACGCCGCAATCGCCAGCCCCTGAATTTTCTTCTGGTCCGCCTTGCTCAGCTTCGCCGGTATCACCGGCTTCGAGCCCTCGGACAAATACTTGTCCTCGTAGTCGTAAAATTCCTTGCCCGGGATTATCTCGCCCACCACGCTCGCCTTCGGCTCATCATTGCCCAGCACCGCAACCTCAAGCTCGCGCGCCTTGCTCTTCTTGCCGCCTACGCCCTCTTCGACCATCAACTTGCGGTCGTACTTCGCCGCCAGGTCCAGCGCCGGCCCAAGCTCGCTGCGGTCATGCACCTTGCTGATGCCGACCGACGACCCAAGATTCACCGGCTTCACAAACACTGGATATTTGAACGTCGCCTCTATCTGCTCCACTATCTTGCGCGGACTCTTCTCCCACTCCGAGCGCAGAATGGTCTTGAACTTCACAATCGGCAGCTGCGCGGCGGCAAACAGACGCTTCATCACGTCCTTGTCCATCCCCGCGGACGAGCCCAGCACACCCGAACCTACATAAGGAATATCCGCCAGCTCAAACAGCCCCTGAATCGTCCCGTCCTCGCCAAACGTCCCATGCAGCACCGGAAACAGAACATCAAGCGAGTGCGCGCCCATCGCATTAGCCGCGGTCAAAGCGCTCTGCGGCTCGGGCATTATCGCTGCACTTATCGGCGCAGAGCTAAACTGCTGACCATGCGCGGCGATGCTCTCAGCCACCTTGGCTGCAAACGCGCCTGTATTCGACCCCAGCAGCAACTCCTCGGCCGCCTCACCGCCCAGCCAACGCCCCGCCTTGGTTATCCCGATGGGAACCACGTCAAAGCGTGTGCGGTCGATTGCCTTTAATATCGACGCAGCCGAAAGCAGCGAAACCTCATGCTCGCCGCTCCGTCCGCCAAATAAAATTCCAACTCTGAGCTTATTCGTCATGTCATCTTCTAGATTAGCTCTTAGGGACTCGAAAGACTGCCTTGATTTGATTGAGATTTACAACAGATATTTGTGAATGTGTCTTTTTATTAAACTCTGAGCCGTCATATACTGCGCCACCTTCAAAGAAAATGCCTCTGACAGTGTCGATAGACTCTTCGCCAGTGCTTTCTATAATCGAGTGTAGCGTCTTTATCACAGCACAATCCAACCTGCGACTCCATTTCTCAGGACCATTTACCGGAAGTGGCTGATTTGTCTCATTAAACAATTGAGTCAATTTAAGATGCGCGTTGCTAATAGCCTCAATTGAAGATTTGGTTGTCAAATCAAGACAGTATCCCATATCAATTACAGCTCCAACTACAAATGGAGTTTTGATTTTATCGCCACGCCTCTTTTTTTCTACTGCAAACTCATAAGCGCGTTCAGGATCTGATTCCCAGAAATATACACCAGGCCCTAGCCAATCATAGTCATTATTGCTTAGCTGAAAATTGGTCTTTCCTGAGAGTAATGTCTCACCGACAGTCTTATCGCAACCATGATAACCAAGCACGAATGATGTCGACAAATGATGCATAGACTAGCGATAATGCTTGGTCAGTTTCCCGGTTTTAGTAAGAATCCCCATCTTTACAAGCGCTGCGAGTGCTGTCTCCGGCGTATTTGTCTTCATTGCAAAGGCATTAGCAGCCTTCTTGAATGCAACAGCAAATTGCGGGGACCGGGGGTCTAAACGGCGCGCTGCTAGAGTTGTGGTTGGTGCAGATTTGATGTGTGCCATCTCAGACCTCCGTTCACAAGTATAGAACATTCCCCATAAAACCTGAATTTCCTCAGAGAATCTTCTTTCCAAACGCCGAGCAGGCCAGCTCAACCGCC
>CAIMNN010000172.1 GCA_903842845.1 uncultured Acidobacteriaceae bacterium
AGGCCAAGCGCGAGTTGATTGAAGCCAACCTCCGCCTCGTCGTTTCAATCGCGAAGAAGTACACCAACCGCGGACTTCAGTTCCTCGACCTGATTCAAGAAGGCAACATCGGCCTCATGAAGGCCGTCGATAAGTTCGAGTATCGCCGTGGCTACAAGTTCTCAACCTACGCGACCTGGTGGATTCGTCAGGCCATCACGCGCGCTATCGCCGACCAGGCCCGCACCATCCGCATCCCGGTACACATGATCGAGACCATCAACAAGCTCATCCGCACATCGCGTCAGCTTGTGCAGGAGCTCGGCCGCGAACCCAGCAGCGAAGAGATTGCCCGCCGCATGGACATTCCCGTCGCCAAAGTCCGCAAGGTGCTCAAGATTGCGCAGGAGCCTATCTCGCTCGAAACGCCGATCGGTGAAGAGGAAGATTCGCACCTCGGCGACTTCATTGAAGACCGCCAGGCTGTCTCGCCCTCTGAGGCCGTCATCAGCGTCAACCTCAAGGAGTACACCTCGCAGGTCCTCCGCACCCTGACCCCGCGCGAAGAGCGCGTTATCAAGATGCGCTTCGGCCTCGAGGACGGCAGCGAGCACACTTTGGAAGAAGTTGGACAAAGCTTCCAGGTGACACGCGAACGCATTCGCCAAATCGAAGCCAAGGCGCTCCGCAAGCTGAGGCACCCAAGCCGCAGCCGCAAGCTGAAGGCGTTCGTCGAAGGCGTCAAAGACGGAATGTAAAAACAAACCCCGAAGCGAACCTGCTTCGGGGTTTTGTTTTTGGTTTCTAAATTATTTCTTCATCGCACCGCCGCGGCAGCTTCCTCATCCGCAGTAATTGCAGAATGACCTCTGTCGCAAGCAGTGGAATCGTCCAACACGCCCAGATGATTGTGACGCTTCTGTCGTACGCAGGCAGAATATGCGACGTCGGCCCGTAATCATTGAACAAGCGAAATGAAATGAACGCAGTGGTCACAACATAACTGCGCACCATCCACTCCTTGTGGATTGCAATGCGGCATCACTTCTTCGACAAAGTGCCGTCGCGTTTCGGCGGCCGACTCTTTTTATCCATCAGCACCAACCCAAGTGGCGCAGGCTGCATGTTGATTGCAGGCGTCGCGCCCGGCGGATAGCAGATGCATTCGTTGGCCGTCAGGCAGTTGCCCGCAAAAGCATGGCCCGCGCCCAGCCACGCAATCACGCCCACCACTGCTACGGTTGTCCCCACGCGCTCCGCCACTCCCGGTGTCTCACCATAGAACCACTTGCTCACACGCCACGAGATAAACCAAAGCAGCAGCGCCAACGGCAGCACGCGCAACAGGTTCGTACTCATAAACCAATAGGCAACAATCTTGTTCCCGTTTGTTCCCACCAACTGCGAGATGTTAAAGCCGGTATATCCGTGCGCCTGATGGAAAGCCTCATAACGGTCAATAAATTTTCCGTAAGAGACTATCGCCAGCAGCACGCAACACAACGCAGCAAAAAATCTGTTCACCATCACTCCGCGCCGCAGGTTTGCATCAGTCGTCCGCCAGCGGATGATGCGGGCCCAACTGAATGAGCTCATCACTGCGCCGAAGCTCAGCGCCAGCGTCGTCAGCGTCGCGTCGTTGAAATTCGGCAGTCCAATGCCACCCGCGCTCATGACGTTGAAGAAGCTGTAAAAACCGCTCCATGCGCCGATGATGACCCCAATCACCAATCCCCAGAACGCCGTCCGCAACATAGCCCACTCGCATTTCAGTTGCAGCAGCTCATCTTCATTCGCGGCAATGTATCCGGCGCTCAGGTAGCTCCACACAATCACCACAGCGAGAATCAAATTCACTGGCGTCAACCCGAAGAAACCGGGAAAATCGAGCGCCAGCTTTGTACTCAGGAACTCAGTCGCCTTGGGTACATACAGCACCACAAAAAGCAGCAGCCAAAGAACCGCGCACCACAACGAAGGATTTCGCCACACCGCCACGGTCGCTTGCGCTTCAACTGCACCTGCGCTCACCGGCTCCTCACCGTTCGCGGTACCAATCTGATTTCTGCGCTTGAGCGCTATCTCGTTCCAAGCCTCATGCGCCGCACTCAAATTTCCCGTCTGCAACTTGGCAAACCAGCCGCCAAGCCCCGGCGCCGCCTCTGCTTGTGAAGCGCGCTTCTTTAACCAAGCAGACTCCAGCAACTGCGCAAAAATCAGCGCCAACAAGGAAAGCCAACTCATCAAATGTCCATGCAATCCGGCGACGCTCATCGCGCGTTGCAGCAGATTCGGAGTCGCACCAAAGTACAGCGGCGCGTCGCACGCCATCACGCACGCAACACCACATCCAACACACCAGCTCACTATGCGACTGCCGGTAAGGCGCAGCACAACCGCCGCCGCAACCGCTATCAGCGCCGTCCAATAGCCATAGCCCGCCGACGCAAAATGCTCTCCGCTTATAGCCAGCGGCGGCAGCCAGCCGAACTTTGCCACATCGTTCCAGTTTGAAAAATCGCGCGTCACAATCAGTGCAAAGGCAGCGAGGTCATGCCCAAAGCCCACACTGAAACCGGCAAGCCAAAGGTCGGCTACGCTTAGGCGGTTCATCGCGCCCTTGCGCACCAGTATCCACGCAAACGGCGCAACCAGAAGCAACTGCAACGCCAGCGCGCTCACCAGTTGTATCAGCACTCCACTCTCGTAAAGCGGGTTCACGACGCGCACCACAATAGGGTTCCAGAACACCGCATACGCTGCGCCGACAACGCCAAAGCACACCAGCGTGCGCAGCCCGAGCGTCGCTCTCCACGCAACCGCGCGAAGAACCAAAATTCCAAAAACTATTGCAAGCATCGTGATAACCGTACCCATACCGCCTCCTTAATCACATAAAGTTCTGTGACCCAATTGCAGGACCCGGAAGTTTGGAAAAAAGACGGATATGGATTTCTGTTAAGCGCTCTGCGGCTCAACAGCAATGACTTGCACGCAGTCTAGGTGTGGCTTTGCGACCTGTCAAGAAAGAAAATATGAATTCTATTTACTGATCCAGCGCTCACTCGGCAGTTGGCGCCTCATCGCTCCACATGTGCCCGCAACTCTCGCACAGCCACTGGTTCACCGGCTCCGCGTTTTCCAAAATAGGGTCTGCGTCGCCGCATTTCGGGCACTTGGGCAGCTCGTACTCCGCAACATCTTCCTTCATCTCGCTGAACATGTCGATGATCTCTTGCGGCATCGGCTGTGCGACTATCATCTTCGCCTGCTCCAACTGGTCCGCGCCTACTTCCACCTTCGCTGGCAACCCGAATCCACGCCCTCCGCCTGGCACTGACACCCAGCTATCAATTCCGTTCCGCTGCAACAGCTCCTTTAATTGATAAGCCTGCTCGGCATCGTCGCACTCACAGAGCAGCGTTTTGTAAGTAAAGACCTTCCCTCTGGTGTCAACAAACTGGCCCTTCTCGTCATAAACTGAATCTGCCGCCGTCGCAGGCTCATCACTCACATCGTCATCGCCGCCCACCATCCGCATCACCTTCTCCGACTCGCGCTTTCCCCACACACTGAGCCCGCGCTTCTTCAGCTCCTCTTGCAGAATCCCTTGCGCCGTTGACGAAAGGTCATTCTTGACGCGGTCCAGCTCTTCCAGCTCGCCATCCAGCATCTGCTCATAATTCCGCCGCAACTCCGCAAACTCGCTCATCGGGTCCATCGCCATATCCGCATTATAGGCATTAACTACCCGGTTCCGGAGTGCGTCACAACGCGTTACAATTGCAAAAGCCCTATGTCATGGTTTAAACGCGAAGACGGTGAACTCGAACCCCAGTCGGCCAAGAACGTCCGCACTGAGGGTCTGTGGATTAAGTGCGACGGCTGCCGCCAGACAATCTGGAAGGCGGAGCTTGAG
>CAIMNN010000173.1 GCA_903842845.1 uncultured Acidobacteriaceae bacterium
AGGCGTGGGCGACGATATTAACAAATGATTAAAACCTTTGTAGTGTTACTAAATTGT
The DNA here is from genome assembly GCA_903842845.1 of uncultured Acidobacteriaceae bacterium. Taxonomy (GTDB): domain Bacteria; phylum Acidobacteriota; class Terriglobia; order Terriglobales; family Acidobacteriaceae; genus CAIMNN01. Next base: position 58 of record CAIMNN010000173.1, read on the forward strand.
GGCTTCCAGAGCAGTCCCACAGGAAAAATGCCCGTCCTGACTACCCTGAGAGTAAAATAAGAAGGACTATACCCTGATGCGGGGAGTTGAAGAGCGCTAGAGGTCAAGGCTCTGTGACTTTGCTGCAAGTGAGTGCGTCTAATGGGTAGAGCAGGCGGCAGGGCCGCCGGAAAATAGAGGATTCTGGTGAATTCGACTTCAAAAAGCGTCATGTTCTGGGTCTTTATCGTTGTTTGCCTCATTCTGCTTGGTGTGATGGTGCAGAAGAGTTCTGGCTTGGGCAAGGACGATGAGATCGGCTACTCCGACCTGTATGCGAAGGTGCAGCAGGGTCTGGTTGCTGACGCAGCGATCCAAGGGAATGACCTTCACGGGCATCTGAAGGCAACGCCGACCAAGCAGTTCCACACCAACGTGGGCGACCACTACGAAGACCTGGTCACGGCGATGAACACGGCGCATGTGACCTTCCAGTTCAAGCCGGTGGACAACAATCCGCTGTGGCCGACGCTGTTGAGCTACCTGTTGCCGATGCTGCTGATAGGCGGGTTGTTCTTCTTCATGATGCGGCAGATGCAGGCGGGCGGAAACAAGGCGATGAGCTTTGGCAAGAGCCGCGCACGTTTGCTGAGCATGCAGCAGAAGAAAGTGACCTTCAAGGATGTGGCCGGAGTCGATGAGGCCAAGGAAGAGCTGAAGGAGATCATCGAGTATTTGCGCGAGCCGCAGAAGTTCCAGAAGCTGGGCGGGCGCATACCGAAGGGCGTGCTGTTGGTGGGGCCTCCGGGAACGGGCAAGACTTTGCTGGCGCGTGCGGTTGCAGGCGAAGCGAATGTTCCCTTCTTCTCGATATCGGGATCTGACTTTGTTGAGATGTTTGTGGGCGTGGGCGCTAGCCGCGTGCGCGATCTGTTTGAGCAGGGCAAGAAGAACGCGCCTTGCATCATCTTTATTGATGAGATTGACGCTGTTGGTCGGCACCGTGGTGCCGGACTTGGCGGCGGACACGACGAACGCGAGCAGACACTGAACCAGTTGCTGGTTGAGATGGACGGCTTTGAGTCGAACGACGGCGTGATTCTGGTTGCGGCGACGAATAGGCCGGACGTGTTGGACCCGGCGTTGTTGAGACCGGGACGCTTTGACCGCCGCGTGGTGGTTGGGTTGCCAGATGTTCGCGGACGCGAAGAGATTTTGCGCGTGCATGTGAAGAAGGTTCCCATATCAGACGATGTGAACCTGAACATTCTGGCACGGGGTACGCCGGGGTTCAGTGGCGCGGACCTTGCGAACATGGTGAACGAGGCTGCGTTGAATGCGGCGCGTCTGAATCGCAAGCAGGTCACGATGTATGACTGCGAGTTGGCGAAGGACAAGGTGTTGATGGGCGCCGAGCGCAAGTCGATGCTGCTGACCGAGGAAGAAAAGCGGGTGACGGCGTATCACGAGGCCGGCCATGCGATGGTCTCGGTGATGATCAAGCACTCGGACCCGATCCACAAGGTGACGATCATTCCGCGCGGAATGGCGCTGGGCGTAACGGTGTTTTTGCCAGGCGACAGGCACAATCACACGCGTGAGTATTTGGAAGCGAACCTGGCGATGGCTTACGGCGGGCGTGTGGCGGAAGAGGTCTTCCTGAATCAGATGTCGACGGGCGCGGGCAATGACATTGAGCGCGCGACGGACCTGGCACGACGCATGGTTTGCGAGTACGGCATGAGCAGGTTGGGACCGCTGACGTTTGGCAAAAAGGAAGAGCAGATATTCCTGGGACGCGAGATTGCGCAGCACAGGGACTTCAGCGAAGAGACGGCGCGGCAGATAGACCTTGAAGTTCGACGGCTGATCGACGAGGCTTACCAGACTGCACACGGCATTTTGAACGCGAACAAGGATGCGATGCACCGGATTGCCGCTGCACTGCTGGAGCGCGAGACGATAGACGCGGCTGAAGTGCAGATGCTGATAGAAGGCAAGGAACTGCCGCCGGTCAAGAGCGTGCTGGCAGCGCCGAGCGATACAGGCGGCGATGTGCAGAAGGTTCTGAAGCCGGGCCGCGGTCCGGGATTCGCAGAGGGAACGCCTTCACCGGCATAAGGCAAGCGGAGCTGGCAAAGTTAGCGGTGCTAGCGGAGTTAGCGAATCGCTGAAGAACAATTGAATTACGAAGGCCTGGAGACAAACTCCGGGCCTTTTGTTTTTGGGCGGTTGGATATGCTGGAAAGTTATCCTTAAATAATGAGGCACGGGATTCCGAGCAGGACGGCGTTGCGGGTTGCGATGCGGCGGGCGGCACACCAGTTGGTGGATGGGCCGCTGGTGCTCAACGACCCGTGGGCGGTGAAGATACTGGAGCCGCTGCTTGCAGTGGATGGATTGAATTACGAGCAGAAGCGGGCGAGACATGCGGTGTCGAAGGCGTTCCGGTCTTATATGGTTGGGCGGAGCCGGTATGCGGAGGATGAGCTGAAGCTGGCTTATGAAAATGGAGTCCGGCAGTATGTGGTGCTGGGCGCGGGGTTGGATACGTTTGCTCTGCGCTGCGGGTTGGATGGGCTGAGGATTTTTGAGGTGGACTTTCCGGCGACTCAGGAGTGGAAGCGAGAGTTGATGGAAGAGGCTGGGGTTGCGGTGCCGGAGCGGTTGAAGTTTGCCGCGGTGGACTTTGAGCATCAGACGCTGGCGGACGGATTGGAGCGGGCGGGGTTTGATGCGGAGGAGCCGGCGTTTTTCAGTTGGCTGGGCGTGACGATGTATTTGACGGTCGAGGGGTTCCGTGCGACGCTGGGGTTTATTGGAGGGCGGGCGAAGGGGAGCGCGGTGAGTTTGGATTTTACTTTACCGAAAAATTTGTTGGGGCTGGTGGAGCGGGTTGCGCTGGACCGGTTGGCGAAGCGGGTGGAGCAGGCGGGGGAGCCGTTCACATTATTTTTCAGCGAGGCGGAGATGGCGGAGGAGTTCGCTCGGGTGGGGTTTACGCGGTGGGAGATGCTGGGTGCGGAGGCGGTGAATGGGCGGTACTTTCAGAACCGTACGGATGGATTGAAGCTGGTGGGTGGTGCGGCGCGGCTGGCGACGGCGTGGCGGTGATTCACATTGGTAACGGAGCGGGTGCCTAAGCGCAACTGAAGCGTCCAATAGGTGTTGATTCCATATAGAGTGGAAGTAGGTGGAGGTCCGCCGATTGCTTAAGAGAACCCGCATAGTTGCTGCCGCAGTACTTCCCTTCGCGCTGGTCGCGTTGCCGTTGCTGTTTGTGAATAACGTTGTGGTTTCGGCGAGGCAGGATTCGAGCCAGACGAGCGACAACACAACAACCAAAAAACCTGCGGCAAGTTCAACGAAGAAGCCGGCGGCGTCGAGCAAGAAGAAGAGCGCGGCTAAAGCGGGCTCCGGCAGCGCTGCGAAGAAGAGCACCGGCAGCGGGACGAAGAAGACGACTGCGCAGAAGACTACGGCGAAGAAGCCGCGCAGTGCGCGCTCGGTGCGTATGCATGCGGCGTTTGTGGCGTCGACCGAGTTGCGGCCGATGGCGCAGCAGTTGGCGACGATGCGGACCGATGTGGCTTACACGGCGGTGACGAAGTATGCGCGTGCTCATACGGGCGAGGCGGCGGCGGCGGCTTATTTGGCGCTGGGGCATGCGTATCTGCTGGATAGAAAATTTGCAGATGCGGCGGCGGCGTTTGCGGAGAGCCGCAAGAACGGTACGGCGCTGAGCGAGTATGCGGAGTTTTTGGGCGCGGAGGCGGAACACGGCGCGGGGAACGAGCAGGCAGCGGAGCGGTTGCTGAACGGCTTCAAGACGCGGTATCCGGACAGTGTGTTTTTGGCGCAGGCTCCGGAGTTGGAAGCGGCGGTGCTGTTGGCCGAGCAGAAGCCGGATGCGGCGGCTGCGGTGCTGGCGGCGAACAGAAATTTTGATTCGCGTGTGGCATTCCAGTTGGCGCTGGGCGAAGTGGAGATGGCGAAGGGCGAGAAGCAGTCGGCAATCCGCGATTTGAAACATTTAGTGATAACGCATCCATCGGCGCATGAGTCTGAAGAAGCGCGGGTGAAGCTGAGCGAGCTGGGCGCAGATTACACGGTGGATGAACGGCGCCAACTGGGCGATGCGTATTATGGCGCGAAGAAATATTCGGATGCGGTGGAGCAGTATCGCTTTTTGGCGCACAACACGGCGCTGAGTGAAACAGTGCGCAATGAATTTGCGGTGGCCGAGGCAGCGTGCAACTTGAAGTTGAAGCGGCTGACGCTGGGCGAGGCTGAGGCGCTGAAGGCGACGGATGATGAGAACGGTGCAAGACGACTTTATTTATTGATGGAGCTGGCGCGCGGGCGGACAGACCTTGAGGCGCAGCGCAAAGCTGTGGCGGCGCTGAAGGAGAAGTTTCCGCACTCGCAATGGCTGGCGGAGGCGTTGTTCTCAAGCGGGAACATGTATCTGCTGCGCAAGGAGTACACAGAAGCGGTTGCGAATTACAGCTATTTGTCGGAGCACTTCCCGGATAACAAGAATGCGTCGCCGGCTAACTGGCGCGCGGGTTGGCTGACTTACCGGATGGGCAAATTTGAGGATGCGGCGACGCTGTTCGACCGACAGATAGACCACTTCCCTACTGCGAAGGAGACGGTGGGCGCGGTGTACTGGCGTGCGCGGCTGTACGAGACGAAGGAACACGACACGGAGAAGGCGGTTGCGGATTACAGGACGGTTTCGCGGCGCTTTCCGCATTTCTTTTACGCGCAGATGTCGCGGCAGCGGCTGGCAAAGCTGGGCAACACGGTTACGGAGTACAAGGACTCGGCAGACGGCGGGCCGGAGCCGGATGGAACGCCGGAGATTGCATTTGATACTGATCTGCCGGAGAGCCCGCATCTTGAGAAGGCGTCGTTGCTGGCGAATGCGGGATTGAACGATTACATTGCGCTGGAGATTGCTGCGGTTCCGGGGTCGAGTGGGTGGAGCGGACTGGCTGAGGCGCGAATCTATGAGTCGTACGGCGAGACGTACTTGGCGCTGAGAGCGATAAAGCGGGCGATGCCGAATGCGATGTCGACGGAGATATCGAAGATTCCGCTGGAGTACTGGCGGATACTTTTCCCCGAGCCGTGGTGGGAGACGGTGAAGTCGGAGAGCGCAAAGAAGGGGCTGGACCCGTACATGGTGCTGTCGCTGATACGGCAGGAGTCGGAGTTCAATCCGTCGGTGATATCGCATGCGAACGCATATGGGCTGATGCAACTGTTGCCCTCGGTGGGCAGGCAGATGGCGAAAGAAGAAGGACTCGAGAACTTCCAGACGAATCAGCTGCTGG
>CAIMNN010000174.1 GCA_903842845.1 uncultured Acidobacteriaceae bacterium
GCCGGCTCCGTCACCGAGCACTTCGACCTCCTCCTCAAGCACGACCTCAAAATTGACCAGGAGATGCATCTGCGCATCCGCCACAACCTCATCGCCATCCCCGGCGCAAAGCTCTCATCGCTGCGTCAGGTCTACTCGCACCCCATCGCTCTCGCGCAATGCCGCAACTTTCTCGCCAGCCACGCGCAGATAAAAGTCTTTCCCTTTTATGACACCGCCGGCAGCGTCAAAACCATTATCGAGCGCGGCAACCCCGAGCACGCCGCCATCGCCAGCTCATCCGCTGCCGCGCACTACGGCGGTCAAATTCTTGCTGCCGACATCGAAGACAACCCAAAAAACTTCACCCGCTTCTATCTCATCCATCGCGCCGCTGACGCAGTCCCGGCTCCCGACGCCAACAAAGTCAGCCTCGCTTTCGCCCTCGAAAACCGCCCCGGCTCACTCGTCCAGGCGCTTCAAGCCATCGCCGCGCTCGGTGCAAACCTCACCAAGATCGAATCACGTCCAGTCCCCGGCAAGCCCTGGGAGTACGTCTTTTATGTTGACGCTCAACTGACCGGCGCGCGCGAGGACGAACGCATCCTCGACGCGCTCAAGCCGCATTGCTCCATGGTCAAAGAGCTCGGCCTTTACAAGGAACACGAAGAGTAGAAAGAGAAGTATGAATCCGAATACAAACTTCAAAGGAAAATGGGCGCTGGTCACCGGCGCAAGCGCAGGAATCGGTGTTGCGTTGGCGCGCGAACTGGCGAAGGCAGGCGCAAACCTTGTTCTCACCGCTCGACGCACCGACCGCATGGAAACCCTCGCCGCAGAACTGCGCGCAAGTGGAACCGATGTGCGCATCGTTGCCGCCGACCTCAACGACCCCGCCGCCCCCGCAGCAATCCACAAAACCACAGCCGACCTCGCAATCGAAATCCTCATCAACAACGCCGGACTCGGCCAGTTCAGCCCATTCCACGAGTGCGGCCTTGAGCAGGAGCTAAGCCAGGTCCGCGTCAACTGCGAAGCAATGGTCCACCTCACTCGCCTTTATCTTCCAGCAATGGTCGAGCGCAAACGCGGCTGGGTGATGATTCTCTCATCGCTCGCCAGCTACCAGCCGCTGCCATATCTCGCCACTTACGCCGCTACCAAAGCCTTCGACCGATTCTTCTCCGAAGCATTGGCCGCCGAAGTCTCCCAAATGGGAATTCACGTCACCGCGCTCTGCCCCGGCCCCACCGACAGTGAGTTCTTCATAGTCTCCCGCGCCGGGGCAATCTCCGGCAGCAAGCGCCAATCGGCTGAGCAGGTTGCAGCGCGCGGAGTGCGTGCGCTCGCTCGCGGCAAACGCACCATCATCCCTTACGCCGTCGGCCGCTTCATCGGCTTCCTCAGTTGGCTCACACCTAACCGGATAGTGACGTTCTTCGTCGAGCGTGGGACCCGCCCTCAAAAATAATTTTTGCCCCACTTAAGTTATGAAAAATACTTTTGCACAGGAAGACAACTTTTTGGGTTGGAATGCATCTATACCAACAGTCACAAAGGCGCTCCAACCCAATAGCCTTCCAAAGCAGTTCAAACGGTAAACCCCAGACAAGGTTCGATCCGAACCTCCCGCCCAAGCAAACAACCCCCGCCAAAGCGCCTTTGAAATAGGGCCCGCAGACAAAGCGGGCCCAGCACGTTTTTATCGGGTCTAGTACGTTTTTAGCTACAATCAATCTATGGCCGCAGGGAAAAAGAAAACTCCAACCACTAAAGCGGCTGCTGAGACTCCCACCTCCGCCGAACTCGCGCGCAACATCGAATCTCTTGACGCTCTTTTCTCCAAGGTCGGCCTCACCCGCCACCGCCGCGGCAGCAGGAAAAACATCCTCGCCAAAGCGCGGAAAAATATTTACTCCCCTGAAGAACTCCACCGCCCCATCGCCGCAAATGTCCACAAAGCAAAAAACGGCGCAGTCTGGCTCGCCGTTCCCGGCTGGACCCAATACCACTGGCTCTGGCACGGCTTCTCGACTCGCAAAGGCGGCGTCAGCACCGCTTATGCAATCGAAGGCACACCCGGCGAGCTGAACCTCGGCCTAACCGCTGACGACAGCGCCGAAAACGTCGCCGAAAACCGCCGCCGCATCGTCGCCGCCATCACCGGCAGCCGCAAAACGCCTCTCCGCACAGTCAAGCAATTCCACTCCGGACTCATCCTCTACGGCCCCGGCTGCTCCGGCGCAAACCCCTTCCGCGCCGACGGCCTCCTCACCGACCACCCCGGAGAACTCCTCGGCGTCCAGGTCGCCGACTGCATCCCGGTCCTCGTCGCCGACAAAAAGAAAAAGATCGTCGCAGCTTTCCATGCCGGCTGGCGCGGAACCGTCCAGCGCATCGTCGAGCGCGGCGTCGGCCGCATGCGCCTCGAATTCGACTCAAACCCGCGCGACCTCATAGCCGCCGTCGGTCCCGGTGTCGGCCCCTGCTGTTACGCCGTCGGCCAGGAAGTCCGCGACGCCTTTGAAAGCCAGTTCAGCTACGCCGCCGACCTCTTTCACGAGGTCTTCAACTCCGACCCCGTCAAAACCCGCTACCCCATGCTCTTCCTCACCCAGCGCGCCCCCGGCCACTCTGATATCGGCCCCAGCACGCATCTAGACCTGCAAGAAGCCAACCGCCGCCAACTCCTGGCCGCAGGCCTCAGCCCCAAATCCATTCATGTCATTGGTGGATGCACTCAATGCGACCGCGAGCTATTCTTCTCGCACCGTGGCGCACAGGGCCGCGCAGGCCGCATGATGGGCCTCATCGGAATCGCTGATAAATAAGGGATTAGCTGTTACTCGGCGGCGTCGGCGGAGTGCTTCTCGCCCGGGTTGACCAGGTCACGCAGGTCCTTCGAAGGCTTGAAGTAAGGCACGCGCTTCGCCGGAACGTCCACACGCTCGCCAGTCTTCGGATTGCGGCCAATGCGGGGCTTACGCTGCCGTATGCGGAACGACCCAAATCCGCGAATCTCTATCTTGTCGCCAGCCTGCAAGGCGCCGATCACGGAGTCGAAGATCGTCTCGACGATGACTTCACCGTCGCGGCGCGTCAGATCGCCCAACTGGGTCACTTTTTCAACTAGATCTGCTTTCGTCATTCCCGGCACACCTTTCAGCAAACAGGTTTAAGCATAACGCCTTCAGCCCGTTATGGCTACCATAACTCTCTCGAATTCTTGCCTTTGGGGGTTCGTTTCGTCAAGTGTAAATAGATGAATTTCAATCAGGTGCGCCCCATCATTTAGGATTTTGTTATCAACTCTTTGGTGCCCAACCGTGACCGCGCAAAATACCGACTATAGTTTCGTCATCCCGGCCTATAACGAGTCGGCGCGCCTGCCCGCCACCCTCGACGCGGTCTTCGAGTGCATCCACCGCCACAACTGGAACGCCGAGGTCATCGTCGTCAACGATGGCTCCACCGACTCCACCGCAGCCCTCGTCCGCGAACGCATGAAGTCCGAACCGGCGCTCCAACTGCTTGAAAATCCCGGCAACCGCGGCAAAGGCTACAGCGTCCGCCACGGAATGCTCGCCGCCACCGGCAAAATCCTGCTTTTTACCGACTCTGATCTCTCCTCGCCCATCGGCGAAGCAACCAAATTATTCGACGCCATCCGCTCCGGTTACGACGTGGCCATCGGCTCGCGCTGGCTCGGCGGCCGCAGCAGCCAAACCCAGCCCCAACCCATCTACCGCCAGTTCTTCGGCCGCTGCTTCAACCTCACCACCCGCCTCATCATGCGCCTGCCCTTCGCCGACACACAATGCGGCTTCAAAGCCTTCACCTACACCGCCGCCCAGCAGATCTTCAGCCGCCAGACCATCGAGCGCTGGGGCTTCGACCCCGAGATTATGTTCATAGCCATCAAGCGCGGCTACAAAGTCAAAGAGCTCACCGTCTCCTGGGCACACGACGAACGCACCCGCATGAGCTACCTCCGCGACGGCATGCAGATGCTGCGCGAACTCATGACCATTCGCTGGAACGCAATCCGCGGACGCTACTCCAAATCCAAATAAAAAAATCTGCCGGGTGCCCCCGGTCCCTCGCACTTGGGGACCGGGGATTCAAACATCTCCGCTCCAACTCGCCATCTGCGCGTAGCGCAGCCCAAACCACTAAACAAACTCAATCTCCGCCCGCGCTTATCGCAGATAATTAAACCATCGCTTCAATCAACAGGGGATTGCCTTCAATGAAACAAACTCTGCTCGCCGCGCTCCTCGCCGCCTCCTCCATCCTCACTGCCCCAATCCCCAGCCCGCACTCCGCTCCACCTCGTCGACGGCGACGTCCTCCAGACCGGCAACCAGTGGCTAACCCTCCCCGAAATCCGCTCCACCGACGCCGCTCTCATGAACTTCAACGTCCTCTCCATCTCCCACCGCGGCCTCCTCCAGATCAACGGCGCTGACGCCGGCCCCGCCATCGCGCCCTACTTCGAAGCCAACGGCAAAGACCTCCCCATCAAAAATCTCCAGTGGGAGCTCATCGAATACTGGATTCCCCGCGCCGTCATGACCACAGATGGCCTCGAAGCAACCATCACTTACTGCGCCCCCTCCACCGCTCGCGGCGCATTCCTCCACCTCACCCTCACCAACCGCCGCACTCAACCCGTCGACGCCGCCCTCGGTATCCACGCCTCCTTCGGCAACCTCATGCGCGTCACCTACGTCCCCGTCGAGCTCAACGGCAACCGCAGCGTCGGCCAGGCCGCATGGGTCAGCCCCGGCTCCACCTTCACCTTTTCAAACAGCGACACCGAATTCGCCTGGTCCATCATCCACCCCGGCTCAACCGGCGAAACCAACATGCCGCCCACCACTCGCACCCCCGCTCTCACCACAACGCGCAAAGCCACACTCAAGCCCGGCGAAACACTCGAGGCCGACTTCGTCCTCGGCGCTGGCGTTGAAGAGTTCAGCTCCTCGCACATGGCGCGCGCCCTCGTCGAACTCCTCGACCGCGACGGTCCCGACGGCCTCATCTCACAGACCGCAGCCTGGTGCCACGCCCGCACCCGCACCACAGGCGACCCCACACTCGACCGGCTCATGAACCAGAACTACCTCTACACCGAGCTCTACGCCTGGGGCCGCACCATCGACACAGAGGAACTCGTCGGCGTCACCTCGCGCTCCCCGCGCTACTACGTCTCCGCCGCCTACTGGGACCGCGACGCCATGCTCTGGAGCTTTCCAGCGCTCCTCCACGTCGACCCGCCCTTCGCCCGCGAGGCCCTCGACTACGCCCTCACCCGCCAGCTCCGCAACACCGGCATCCACTCCCGCTTCATCGACGGCGTTATCCTCGAGGACGGCTTCCAACTCGACGAGATGGTCGCGCCCATCATCGCCCTCGGCAGCTACCAGCGCAAGACCAACGACATCGACTTCCTCCGCGAGCAC
>CAIMNN010000175.1 GCA_903842845.1 uncultured Acidobacteriaceae bacterium
CCATTTGTACCGGCGCGAAGCCAATGTAATTTATGACGACGGCTCGAACGGGCTGATACACGTCAGCGGACACGGCAGCCAGGAAGAGCAGCGGTTGCTGATAAACCTTGTGCGGCCGAAGTTCTTCATCCCGGTGCATGGTGATTACCGCAACCTGAGGAAGCATGCGCAGGTGGCGATGGATACGGGTGCGGTTGAAGCGTCGATAGTGATTGAGGACGGCGACGTGCTTGAGCTCGACGAGAAGCAGGCGCGCAAGGGCGAGAAGGTCACGACAGGGCGCATACTGATTGATTCTGGTTCGACGGGCGATGTGGTTGAGGACCTTGTGATCCGCGACCGCCGCATTTTGAGCGAAGACGGAATCGTGCTTGTTGTATGCGCCATTAATAAACGCACCGGCAAGGTGGAGCGTGCGCCGGAGGTTGTGGCGCGCGGCTTTGCGGGCGCGGATATTTCGGAAGATGCGCGCGACGTTGTGATGGCGACGCTCGAAAGCCTGAGCGGCGAAGAGCGTACGGATTACGGCCAGGTGAAGGAAAAGGTTCGCGTGGAGTTGAAGCGGATGATACAAAAGACGACGGGACGCAGGCCGTTGATCATGCCGGTGATTTTGGAGATCTGAGTGTCGACACTCGTTTTTTGGTTGAAAATCACGCATAATAATGGCAGGAGGCGGCGATGACGCTCAATTTGGAACTAGACCCACGGACCGAGGCCTGGATACGGGAAGAAGCCGCGCGCCGTGGCATAGAGAGCGACGCCTTTGCGCTTGAAGTGTTGAAGAAATCAATGCCTGTTAGCTTGCAGGAGAGCAAGCCACTGACAGTGGAGAGTTTTCACAAAATGCTCGACGAGCTCAAAAAAGGCTCGGAGCATCTGCCCGATATTCCCACTTCCAGCTTCACGCGGGAAAGTTTTTACGGTGATCGAGGCTGAATAGCGTGGCCATTTTGCTGGATACCAATGTGCTGCTTCGTTGGCAGGAGTTCCGAAATCCCGATTATTTGTTAATCAACCGAGTTGTTGACCAGTTGTTGTTACGTAATGAAAACTTGTTTTATACGGCGCAAAACATCAGTGAATTCTGGAATACACTAACTCGCCCTATTAGTTCGAATGGTTTTGGATACTCGCCCAATGAAGCGGATGAACGAGTCAGCCAGATCGAATCGAAGTTTAAATTCCTGAGCGATGAAGCAGAACAGTATCTGGTATGGCGGATGCTGGTGGTGAAGTACCAGGTGCGCGGGGTGCAGGTGCATGATGCGCGGTTGGTGGCGACGATGCTGCACCATGGCGTGACGCGGATACTGACATTTAATGCTGCGGATTTTACGCGATATAAAGAGATAGAGGCGTTGCATCCGGCAGTGGTGGCAAAAGAGACTTAAAATTCACAACGAGGCAATTCTGCACGGGGGCGAAATTATTTCGCTCCCGTGTTCATTTGCGCCTGAGGTTCGCTGTTGATGCGTTTTTGCTCTTCGGCGAGCGTGTCGGTGGTTTTTCGTGTGAGGTTATCGATAAAGCTGGATGCGAGGTCGAGTGTGTAGCGGTTGCTGGCCACATCCGTTTTCCAGAGCGTGATGCCCTGTTTATTGACCAGGCGCATGATGGCGTGGATGCACCGGTTTGGATTATGGCCGATCGTAACTTTTTGACATCCGGTTGTCTCAGCGAGTCCATAACCACTGAGGATGGTGTCGGCGTACTCATCGGACTCGACAACTTGCACGCCGTGCTGTGTGAGAGAGTCGATGAGCCTGGAGCGGATGGATTTGGCGAGCGCGGCATCGGAGCCATCGAAAGGCTTGACGTAGAGGGTGACGCGACGCGTTGCATCGGATTGCGCGCGGAGTAAGTTGGCGCCGAGGATGGAAGCGATTAAGACTAAAATGACAAAGGTAGATCTTTTCATGATTCCTCCTATAGAGATAGTGAGGCCAGTATAGGGCATGAGATGGGGGTCACGAATTCGATAAGCGGAGACAAGATGCGCGCAATTACAATTCAAGCTATGAAAAAGATACTGCTTCCCCTGATGGTGATTTTTTGCGCGGCGGTGACGGTTGCGGCGCAGACGACGCAAACCCAGGCACCTGCGGCACCGGCAGTGCATTGCCCGCCGACCACGACGCTGGATGAGCTGATAGCGGCGATTGATTCGTCGATCACCGGCCCGGCGGACAGGGACCGGACGTGCTTCAGGGATATTTTTTATCCTGAGGCGCGGTTGATGCCCATCGGCAAAAACAAGGAAGGCGTGTATGAGCCGCACATCCTGACGGTGGATGATTGGATCAACGCGGTGGCCAAGCGCGCACCTGCTGTGCTGGGCGAGCATCAGATCCGCGTGGAGAAAGTTGTGTGGGCGCATGAGGCGCACTTGTGGAGCACGTACACGGTGGATTTGGACGGCAAGGTTGCAGCGCGCGGCATCAACAGCATCCAGGCGGTGAATGACGGCAAGCGTTGGCGGATACTGTCGATCGAGTGGCAGGCTGAGGATGACACGGACAAGGTGCCGGAAAAGTTTTTGTCGGCGGGGAAGTAATTTTTCTGGTAGCCCCGGTCCCCAAAGGCGAGGGATCATCACCCCACGAACCAAAAATCGGTCCGAGGGGACCCCAGACCAGGGGCACCCGAAAGTGCATGAGTTGAAATTTAAACTTTCCCACCCATCGGGCGATGAAGGCCCGATGGATGGGGCACCCGAAATTCAAGATAAGTGAAGAGAAAAGCAACCGCAGATTCTTCGACTCGCTCACGCTCGCTCAGAATGACAAGGCAGGGATAATGCAAAGTTCATTGATAACAGTTGAGACGATTCGCGCGGCGGCGGAGCGCATCAAGGGCATCGCGGTGCGGACGCCGCTGGTGCGCGCGCAGTTTGCGGGGCTTAGCGGATGGGGGACTGGCCGCGAGATCTATTTGAAGGCCGAGAGCTTGCAGCCGATTGGGGCGTTCAAGATTCGCGGCGCGGCGAATACGATTTTGCAGTTGACTGCGGAGGAGCTGAAACGCGGGGTGATCACCTACTCGAGTGGCAACCATGCGCAGGGCGTGGCGTATGCGGCGCGCGAGGTGGGCGCGAAGGCGGTGATTGTGATGCCGCAGAACGCGCCGGCGGTGAAGCGCGCGGCGACGATTGCTTTGGGCGCAGAGGTTGTGGATGTGGGCAACGCATCGAGCGAGCGGTTGGCGAAGAGCGACGAGTTGGTTGCGAAGTTCGGGTATGTGACGGTTGCGCCGTATGACGACCTGCGCGTGATTGCGGGACAGGCGACGTGCGGGCTCGAAATTATTGAGGACATGCCGGATGTGGACCTCGTCCTCGCGCCGGTCTCGGGCGGCGGATTGCTGAGCGGCGTGGCGGCGGCTGTGAAGCAGTTGAAGCCGAATGTGATAGTGATCGGCGTGGAGCCGGAGTTGGCGGGCGACACGGCGGAGAGCTTCCGCAAAGGTGAGATTGTGACGTGGCCAGGAGAGATGACGAGCCGGACGATAGCCGACGGGTTGCGGACGCAGAGCGTGGGCGTTGCGAACTTTGCGCACATTCAGAAGTTTGTGACGAAGATTGTGACGGTGACCGAGGCGGAGATACGCGCGGCGATGCGGATGATTGTGGCGGCGACGCGGCTGGTTCCTGAGCCGAGCGGCGCGGTTGCTGCTGCGGCGCTGTTGTTCCATTCGGATGAGTTGCCCGTCTATAAGAAGGCGGTTGCGGTGGTGAGTGGCGGGAATGTTGCGCCGGAGATGTTGGCGGAGATATTGAACGGCAGGGACTAATTACTAGGGACCAAGGGACAAGGGACACGGGACAAGGACAAAGGGACTGAGGACTTTATGGAGAGAAGCAAATGAATTCAAAAATAATTGTTATTGCTTTATTGTGCGCGCTAGCTGCAAGTGTGGCTGCGCAGAAGAGCGAGAAGAAGCAGCAGAAAGAGATGGAGAAGGCGATGGCTGGTCCGCGGGCTACGGTGCTGCGCGTGACCATTCTGTATGTTGCGCCGGACAAGCAATCAGAAAAAGTGACGCGCATGCAGCCGGGGCGCGAGATGGTTGTGGCCGAGCAGAGCGGGCCGTGGGTGCGGGTGTACGCGAACACCGATATAGAGAAGGAGCGTGAGGAGGATGTGCCGGTGTTTGGAGAGACGGCGACTCCGCCAGTGTCGGGTTGGATGGAGGCGAAGGGCGTGGTGAGAGAGACGACGCCGAATGGCGACTCCATATTGATGGGCGAGGCGGCGAATGAAGAGGCGCTGGCCAATGACCCGAAGGGGCCGGCGAATGCGGCGCAGAGTGCGCGGTTGTTGTACAGGCGATTGGTGGAGTTGTTCCCGAACTCACCGTTCAAAGCGGAGGCGATGTGGAGGTCAGCGGATATTCGCTGGCAGATAGAGAAGGCCGATGCGAGCACGCGGTCGTCGGCGCGAGAGAAGGACCCGAATCTGCGGCAGGGGCTGGAAGAGAACGAGTTGAAGAAGGTGTTGAAGTATTATCCGCATACCAAGCAGGCGGACCTTGCGGCGTTTGAACTGTTAGACAACAAGATCTGCGGCGAGTGGCAGGGCGATGTGAAGTGCCCGGAGAAAGAGTCGGAGTTGTATGAGAGGTATGCGGCCGAGCATCCGGATGGAGTGAAGACGGCGCAGGCGTTGTACATGGCGGTCTACCGGCAGGCGTGCATGAAGGATATGTACGCGTCGGAGGGTAACGAACATCGCGCCCAGGAGTCTCACAACCATGCGCGCGAGCTGGCAGCAAGGCTGAAGGAGAAGTTCGCGCAGACGGATTATTCGGTGCGCGCGGGTGCTTTGGTGTACAAATTGGATGAGGGAATTCCTGTCTATGGGATAGACCTTCAATAAAAAATAGTTTTTTAGCCTTTGCTGTACTGCTGCATTTGCAATCTCGTGTTTCTGGGAGGGGCCTCTTGAACGACTATTTGATTTCCGTGATTCTGGGCATAGTTGAAGGTTTGACAGAATTTTTGCCCGTCAGTTCCACTGCACACTTGCGCATTGCCGAAGCGATGATGAACCTGCCGCTGGACGATGCTTACTGGAAGATGTACACGATCGTCATACAGTTGGGCGCGATACTGGCGCTTTGTCTGCTGTTCATGGGGCGCATCACTGAATTTTTGCGCACCTTTCCCAGGGGCGAGAGCGGCGACCGGACAATTTGGAATCATCCGGTGTCGCTGACATTTTTTGCGTTTGTGTGCACATCGATACCCGCGCTTGCTCTGCATCATTGGAGCGACAAGCACCTCGGCAGCCTGACGGTTATTGCCTGGGCGCTTTTGATAGGCGGCATAGTGATGTGGGTTATCGACGCGTGGTCGGTGCGGCAAGAGGCGGCGACGAGCGATGTTGAGGAGATGAGCCTGCCGCAAGCTGTTTGGATTGGTCTGTGCCAGACGCTCTCAGCGGTTTTTCCCGGCACGTCGCGCTCGATGTCGACGATTGCGGCTGGACAGATGGTGGGGCTTTCGCGGCCCGCGGCGCTGGAGTTCAGCTTTTTGCTTTCGATTCCGACGATGATTGCAGCCACCGGTTATGACCTTGTAAAGTCAGTACACCCGAGCAGTGCGATGATTGCCGCTGGTGAAAACGCTCATGTGGTGATGACAAGCGAGCGCTGGATAGTGCTGGCGATTGGATTTGTAGTTTCGTTCATCGTTGCGCTTGGTGTGGTGGAGTGGTTTTTGCACTGGGTGCGTCGTCATGGGCTGATCCTATTTGCGGTTTATCGCATTGCACTGGGCGGCGCGCTGCTGTTGTGGGGCGCGAAGTTTATCGGCTCCTGATGTAGTAGTCCATTGTTGGAGTAATATTGAATGCAGGGAAGCAGGATCGATTGAAATCGGTCCTCTTTTCTTGCGCCAAAAAGGGAAGATGAACATTGTTCCGTGATGGAATTTCCCGCAGCGTGGGATAACAGAGTGGGATAACATCCTGCATTCGTGATATTCATCACCGTCAATCGTCCACATCGGGCGCTATAAAGGAACTGGGTCCGGCGTATTGAACTCGGAAGCAAACTATCTGAGCGTGCGCGGGCTCCACGGATGTGGAGGATACATGCCGCCAATCACGCCACCAGCACTACCCAGTGACGACAAACGATGGAAAATAGTCAGCGGCACCATGCGCCGCCATGGCTTTGCGCGTTCAGCGCTGATAGAGACGTTGCACACGGTGCAGTCGTCGTTTGGATATTTGGATAAGAATGCGATACAGTTTGTCGCGCGCTCCTTGCATGTGCCGCTGAGCCAGGCCTATGGAGTGGCGACGTTCTATCACCACTTCAGCTTGGTGCAGCCGGGCAAGCACACGATAACGGTGTGCACCGGCACGGCCTGCTACATCAAGGGCACGGAGAAGCTGCTGGGTGAGCTGGAGCAGAAGCTGCACATCAAGCAAGGCGAGACGACGCCGGATGGCAATGTGAGCCTGATGACGGCGCGCTGCGTTGGCGCATGCGGTCGCGCTCCTGTGACGCTGGCCGATGGCGAATTGTTTGGCCAGGTGACGAGCGAGCAATTGCAGTCAGAGCTGGAAAGGTGGGCGATTCAATGAACCTTGAAGAGCTACAGCAGATAGCGGCGAGCGTGCATGCCGATAACGAGCAATTTGATTTTGAAGTGAACGTCTGTCAGGGCACGGGCTGCCTGTCGCAGCACTCGGACCAGATCATGGCGCAACTGATAAAAGTGGTCGCCGAGAAGGGCGCGAAGGTCCACGTGCGCAAGACCGGTTGCATGGGATTGTGCGCGGCCGGGCCGCTGGTGTTGGTGGAACCGGAGAATCAGTTGTTGCAGCACGTCGGCGTGCAGCATGCCGAGTCAGTGATCACGCACTTGGGCAAGGAGCCGGAGAAAGAACTGCAATGCAATTTGCGCGAGCACTTTGACCAGCAGGTGCACGTGGTGCTTGAGAACTCCGGCCGCATTGACCCTGAGAGGATCGACGAGTACATTGCGCGCGACGGTTACGAGGGCCTGGTGAAGGCGCTGACCGAGATGCGCCCGGTCGATGTGGTTCAACAGATAACGGAGAGCGGTTTGCGCGGGCGTGGCGGCGGCGGGTACCCCACAGGGTTGAAGTGGGGCATGGTCGCCAAAGCGGTGAGCGAGACCAAGTACGTTATCTGCAACGGCGACGAGGGTGACCCCGGCGCGTTTATGGACCGCAGCGTTCTTGAGAGCGACCCGCAGCGCGTCATCGAAGGCATGGCGATTGCGGCTTACGCGGTTGGCGCAAGCAAAGGTTACGTGTATGTGCGCGCCGAGTATCCGCTGGCGGTGAGCCGGTTGACGGCGAGTTTGCGCGAAGCAAGAAGGCGCGGATTCCTGGGCAACAATATTTGTGGCACGCCGTTCAACTTTGACATTGAGATTCGTCTGGGCGCGGGCGCGTTTGTCTGCGGTGAAGAGACGGCGCTGATAGCGTCTATCGAAGGGCAGCGCGGAACACCGCGCGTGCGGCCTCCGTATCCCGCGGCTTCGGGGCTTTGGGGCAAGCCGACACTTATCAACAACGTTGAGACGTTTGCAAACGTACCGCCGATCCTGCGCAAAGGCGGCGCGTGGTTTGCGGCCATCGGCAAAGGCAAGAGCAAAGGCACAAAGGTCTTCGCGCTGACCGGCAAGATAAAGAACACCGGCCTGGTTGAAGTGCCGATGGGCATGAAGTTGCGCGACATCGTCGAAGGCATCGGCGGCGGCGTTCCTGACGGACGCACGTTCAAAGCCGTGCAGACGGGCGGGCCTTCGGGCGGTTGCATTCCTGCTGAACTGCTTGATATTGAGGTCAGCTACGAATCGCTGGTGCAGGCGGGCTCGATGATGGGCTCGGGCGGCATGATCGTGATGGACGATACGTCATGCATGGTGAATGTGGCGAAGTTCTTCATGGAGTTCTGCATGACCGAGTCGTGCGGCAAGTGCATACCGTGCCGCGCGGGAACGGTGCAGATGCATGAGCTGCTGAGCAAAATTTGCGAGGGGCGCGCGTCGATGGACGACCTGGACCTGCTCATTGATCTGTGTGGGACGGTGAAGGAAGCCAGCCTGTGCGGACTTGGACAGACTGCGCCGAATCCGGTGCTGAGCACACTGCGCTACTTCAAGCAGGAGTACATGGACCATATCCAGAACAAGCGATGTTCGGCCGGCGTCTGCACGATGACGCATGAAGGGGTGACGGCATGAGCGCAGCCACCGATATCAAAACACTTGTGATCAACGGCCAGGATGTGAGCGCACGTCCCGACCAGACGATACTGGATGTCGCACGCGAGAACGGGATAAATATTCCGACGTTGTGCCATCTGGATGGATTGACCGACGTGGGCGCATGCCGTTTGTGCCTGATCGAGGTGAAAGGTCAGAACAAACTTTTCCCCGCGTGCGTGACGCGCGTGGAAGAGGGGATGGAAGTGACGACGGAGTCGGAGCGGCTGGCGAAACACCGGCGCACGATACTCGAGCTTTTGTTCGCCGAGCGGAATCATATCTGCGCGGTGTGCGTGGCCAACGGGAACTGCGAGTTGCAGTCGTTGTCGCAAGAGCTCGGGTTGACGCACGTGAGGCTGCCGTATCGCAACCCTGAGTTGAACGTGGACGCATCGCATGAGCGCTTCACCTGCGACCACAACCGTTGCATCCTTTGCACGCGCTGCGTGCGCGTTTGCGCAGAGATAGAAGGCGCGCATGTGTGGGATGTGATGGGACGCGGCGCGGATTGCAAGGTGATAACCGACCTTGAGACGCCGTGGGGCGATAAAAATTCAAGCTGCACAAAATGCGGCAAGTGCGTGCAGGTCTGTCCGACTGGCGCGCTGTATGAAAAAGGCAAGGTCGGCATCGAGAAGCCAAAGCATCCCGAATTCCTGCCTTACTTGAACCTGATGAGGGAGGCACAATGAGCAAGCTGAAGGTGGCAACGGTTTGGTTGGATGGCTGCTCGGGCTGCCACATGTCCTTCCTTGATATGGACGAGCGTCTTCTGGAGCTAGCTGAGAAGATCGACATCGTCTACAGTCCGATAGTGGACCGCAAGGATTATCCGGACGAAGTGGACCTCGCGCTGGTTGAAGGTGCGGTTGCATCGGTGGACGACGAAGCGAAGATCAAGAAGATACGCGCGCATACAAAGTTTTTGATTGCGATGGGCGATTGCGCCATCACCGGCAACGTGCCCTCGATGCGCAACCCGATAGGGCCGCAGGCGATACTGGACCGCGCATACATTGAAAACGCGACGTTGCAGCAGCAGATTCCGACGGTGCTGGTGCCGAAGCTGCTCACAGTTGTCAGGCCGATACACGAATTTGTGAAGGTCGACCTGCATCTGCCGGGCTGCCCGCCCTCGGCCAATACTTTTTACACCGTGCTGACTGCGCTGCTGGCCGGTGAAACGCCGGATATTTCCGCGCTGACCAGATTTGGAGCCTGAGCCATGACGAAAACAATCACCATCGACCCGGTCACACGCCTTGAAGGCCACGGCAAGATCACCCTTGAGCTCGACAAACGCGGCGAAGTAAAGACGGCGCATTTCCATGTGACCCAGGTGCGCGGCTTTGAGAAATTTTCTGAAGGGCGGCTCTTCTACGAGATGCCGGCGCTGATGGCGCGCATCTGCGGCATCTGCCCGGTGAGCCATTTGATAGCGAGCGCGAAGGCCTGCGAAGCCATCATGGCCGTCGAGATTCCTCACACAGCGGCGCAGTTGCGGCGCATGATGAACCTGGCGCAGATGGTGCAGTCGCATGCACTGAGCTTTTTCTATCTATCGTCGCCTGACCTGCTTTTGGGCATGGACTCTGAGCCCACCGCGCGGCACATCTTCGGGGTTGCAGCCTCCTACCCGGAGCTGGGCCGCGCCGGAATCGGATTGCGGCGCTTTGGTCAGCACATTATCGAACTGCTTGGAGAAAAGCGCATTCATCCCGGATGGATTGTTCCCGGCGGCGTGACCGAGCCGTTGAGCGCGGAGAAGCGCGATGAGATCCTCAAGATGATCCCTGAGGCGCTTGCAGCAGTGCAACTCGCCATCAAGAGCTACAAAGAGATCACCTATCGCTTCGAGGATGAAATTGCACACTTCGCGAACTTCCCGTCGATGTTCCTCGGCCTCATCAACGAAGACGAGTCGGTGGAGTTTACCGATGGCGCGCTGCGGCTGATAGACGCGAATGGAAACGTTGTTGCCGACGGCATCACCGCGAAGAAGTTCACCGAAGTGATGGGCGAAGCGGTCGAGCCCTACAGTTACACAAAGTTCGTTTACTACAAGGCGTTTGGTTACCCCGAGGGCTGCTTCCGCGTGGGCCCGCTGGCGCGGTTGAACATTGTGAAGTCGATGTCGACGCCACTGGCCGACGCCGAACTGCGGCAGTTCAAACAACTCGAGAACGGCCCGGTGCGCAGCTCGTTCCACTATCACCATGCGCGGTTGATCGAGATGCTGCATGGTGTTGAGAAGATCGAGATGATCTTGAGCGACCCGCTCATTCTCGACAAGCATGTGCGCGCGACGGCAGGTGTCAACCGGCTTGAAGGCGCGGGCCAGGCTGAAGCGCCGCGCGGCACGCTGGTGCACAACTACAAGGTGGACGAGAACGGGAAGATGACCTGGGCGAACCTGATGGTCGCGACCGGCTTGAACAACAACGCGATGAACCAGGGCGTGTTGCAGGCAGCGCGCTTCTTTGTGAAGGACGGCAAGCTCAGCGATGGAATTTTGAATCGCATTGAGGCCGTTATCCGCACCTTTGACCCGTGTTTGAGCTGCTCGACGCACGCATTTGGGAAGATGCCGCTGCTCATCGAGTTGATGGATGAAGACGGGCTCAAGGTCGACGAGGTCCGTCGGTAAGTGGCTGAGCATCTGAAGTGTCTGGTGCTTGCGTGTGGAAATCCTCTGCGCGGCGATGATGGTGTGGGAATTCTGCTGGCGCGTTTTGTTGAGGAGTGGGCGGCAGAGCGCCGGAGTGACGTCAAAGTAATCGCGCGCATGCAGTGGACGCCTGAGCTGGCCGAGGATATTGCCGCGGCCGAGTCGGTGATATTTATTGATTGCGCGATTGATGTTGCGGCGGGTTCAATTCATGTGCGCGAAGTTGAGTCGGGTGCCGATGCGCCACCGGCGACACATCATTTGCAACCATACGAATTGCTGGCGATGACGCGCGACCTGTTCAATCGCACGCCCAAGCGGGCGATGCTGTTTACCGTTGGCGCGGCGAGCGTCGAGATGGGAGAAGGGTTGAGCGCGGAGGTTGAGGCTGCGCTGCCCGAGGCAAGATTCAAGCTGGAAAAGGCGCTCGAGTCCTGCGTGGACTGAGCGCCTAAATTATTTCTTAGCGTTCTTTGCGCGGCGGGCTGAGGCCCAGCCTTCTTTGATGAGTGGCTTGGCGCGGCCGACAGCGAGCGCATCAGCGGGAACATCTTTGGGAATGCACGAGGCAGCGCCGACGTATGCGCCGTCGCCGATCGAGAGCGGGGCGATGAGCGTTGAGTTGCTGCCAATAAAAGCATTCTTGCCGATTTTTGTTTTGTGCTTGTTAACGCCGTCGTAGTTGCAAGTGATGGTTCCTGCGCCGATGTTGGTGGCCTCGCCGACTTCCGCGTCGCCGATATAAGTAAGGTGATTGGCCTTTGCGCCCTTGTGGATTTTTGATTTCTTGATCTCGACAAAGTTGCCGATGTGCGCGTCTGCGCCGATTTCGCTCTCGGGGCGGATGTGCGCGAAGGGGCCGAGCTTTGCTCCGTCGCCGATGGAGCTCTCGGCGAGGATGCAGTTTTGGCGAACAAGAACGTTTTCGCCGAGCGTGCAGTTTTCAATCACTGTGTAGGAGCGGATGCGCGTGCCGGTGCCGATTTTGGTCTTTCCGAGCAACTGCACGTACGGTTCGATGATGGCGTCGGCTGCGATTTCAACTTCAGGGTCGATGACACAGGTGTCGGGGCGCTGGATGGTGACACCCGAATCCATCAAACGCTTTGCGGTGCGTGCGCGCAAGGATTGGTCGAGGGATGCGAGCTCGGCGATGGTGTTTGCGCCGAGAATTTCATCCGCGTCCGCGGCTTCAAGCGCGACAACCTTTTCACCGGCGGCGAAGAGCAGGCCGGCGACGGAGGTGAGATAAAGTTCCTTCTGCGCGTTGTTGGTGTTGAGGTGCGGAAGTGCGGAGAGGAGTTTGGCGGTTGAGAATGCGTAGATGCCGGAGTTGATTTCGGCGCTGTTCTGGCCGGGCTTCAAATCTTTTTGCTCGATGATGGCCTGGACTTCATTCGACCCATCGCGGCGAAAGATGCGGCCGTAGCCTGTTGGGTCGGCGGGGCGCGCGGTGAGGATGGTCATTGCCGCCTTCTCGGCCTGGTGGAAATCAAAGAGCGCGCGGATTGTTTCGGGGCGGATGAGTGGCACATCGCCGGAGAGGATGAGGACCTGGTCCGAAGTTTTAATCGCCTCAGCGGCGCATTGAACCGCGTGGCCCGTGCCGAGCTGTTCGGTCTGCTGGACGAAGCCGACGCCGGATGCTGCGACGGCCGCCTCAACCTGCGCGGCCTGATGCCCGACGATGACGTGAATTGCCGAAGCCGGAACAACCGCCGACGCAGCGCGGATTACGTGCATCAACAGCGGCGCGCCGCCGATCTCATGCAGCACCTTGGCGCGGTTTGATTTGAGGCGCGTGCCCTTGCCCGCGGCCATAATTAAAATTGCCAGGCTCACTTGAAGCTCCCGTGTTTCACACTAAGGATTGAGGGGCGCGTGCGTCAAACCAGCCGAAGACAGGCGTAAGACGCATTTGCCAAGCGCGAAAATTCACAATTGCGGCTATCCCAAACCGCGCCCAATCAAATACCTTGTAAGCACAAGGAGAACTAAAAAAAGATGCGTCGATTTCTGTTGTGGACAGCTAGTTGTATTGCCCTGATAGTCATCCTCGGTCTTTCAGTTCTGTATGTGACCCAGATCTTTCCGCGGCGTGTGAAGCACCCTGAGCTGAAGCTGGCGCAGGGCGCGTTGTTCATCCGCCACGCGAGGATATATACAGCCCCCACAGCTGACCCGATCGAAGATGGAGCCGTAATCATTCACGATGGCCGCATTGCAGCCATCGGCAAAACCGCAACGCTGGAGATTCCGCGCGATGCCGTGGAGGTCCCCTGCAACAACTGCGTTGTGACCGCGGGCTTCTGGAACGCGCACGTCCACTTCACCGAGCGCAAATGGGCCGGTGCGGAGTGGGCTAAGAGCGATGTGCTTGAAGCGCAGCTTGCCGACATGTTCCTGAGCCGCGGGTTCACGACGGTGATCGATGTCGGCTCGAACCCTGGGGACACGCTGGCCATTCGCCGCAAGGTGGAGCAGTGGGATGTGAAAGGCCCGTTGATCTACACGGCGGAGGCGGCTCTGTATCCGCCGGAGGGAATACCGTATTATCTGCACGACCTGCCGAAGTGGATGCGAATGATGATGCCTCAGCCGAAGGACCCGGAGGCGGCGCGCAAGGTTGTTCGCGACAACTTCATGTATGGCGCTGACCTGATCAAATTGTTCACCGGCTCGTATGTGGAGCGCGGGCATGTGAAGCCTATGCCGCTCGACATTGCATCGGCGGCGGTGGACGAGGCGCACAAGAACGGCAAGCTGGTGTTTGCGCATCCGTCGGACCTGGCTGGGACAAACGTTGCGATTGAGAGCAAAGTCGATGTGCTGGCGCATGCTCCGGACACGACCGACGGCATCACGCCGGCGTTGTTCACCGAGATGGTGCGGCGCAAAATGGCGATGACGCCGACGCTGAAAATGTTTGCGACGACGGTGACGACCAAGCCCGAGTATCTGAACCCGATCTACGACGAGGTGAGGGAGTTCCACCGTCAGGGCGGGACGTTGATATTTGGTACGGACGTCGGCTACATGCACGACTACACGACCGAGGGCGAGTTCGAGGGGCTGGGCAAAAGCGGCCTCGGGTGGCGCGA